>NZ_MUFH01000503.1:0-1066 GCF_001996115.1 Salinivibrio sp. MA427 | reverse complement strand
GTACCGTTATCATTCCCACCCACGGGACCGCAACTAGATTAATAGGCGTTGCCGCCGCACTCACTCCAGAAAAAAAACTGAGTTGCAGCGGTAACATACCAATCAACAGTACAAGTTGGACGACCAACAGCTGCTTCAACGGCCGCAGCCAGTGCCAGCGCCGGGGCGCTTGTCCCCAACCGGATGAGCGCGAAAAGCCATAATGCGCAAGACATAAGGCACCGACCGCCGAAAATGATAACCAAAAGCTGACCGAGAAGCCGGCTAACGGATCACGCGCAAGTACCAATAATACGGTGAGTTGCAAAAGATTAAGCGGTGAGACGCTGGCACCAAGACGCTTTGCCACCGACACCAATAACAGCGCAATCAATGCCCGTTGGGTTGGCAGTGCAAATCCCGCTAGTGCGGCATAGACTATCGCGACACCGAGTGCCACATAGAGCGGCAACCATGTAAATAAACGCTGCTCTGGCAGCCAAACACGCGCCCAACGGCCAAGTTGCCACCCCATGCCATAAGCCAAGCCAATGTGTAACCCTGAAATCGCCATCAAGTGGGCCAAACCACTTTGTGTCAATGTGTCCCAATGGGCGGTAGTCAGCCACGATCGATCGCCCAAACTCAATGCTAAAAGGTGAGGGCCAAACCGAAGTGGTGATAAAGTCGGCGTTAAGGTATCAAGCAGCTGCTGACGCCAAATAATGGTATCGGTTAATTGTGTAGCCTGTTTTAAACTGGCTTTGGCGTGTATTCGCCGAGCCACATAATATTTTTCCGCATCAAAGCCGGTTTCATTGAGTCGGCCATACGGTGGCTTAAGCCGTACAGTCAGTTGCCAACGCTCGCCCTGCTTAGGAAAAGGTGGTGATTGCCAGTACACACGTACACGTGCTGAACGAAAAGGCGCCAATCTCGATTGATTAATTTTATCGACATCAAAAATAATCGCTTGCGCGCCGGCTTTATCGCTAAAAAGGGTGCCCACAGTGCCCGTGATTGTAGTATCCTTTTGGTTTGAAATGATGTGGATCACGTTGGCTTGATACAGGTTTGCGGATAATAC
>NZ_MUFH01000502.1:0-1068 GCF_001996115.1 Salinivibrio sp. MA427 | reverse complement strand
GAGCAGCCTGGTGCTCGCATTGGGGCTCTTGCTCTTTCCGTACTCTGTATTCCGTCATCTGTATTCGGGATCTTGAATACGGAATACGGAGAAGAGCAGCCTCGTGCTTGCATTGGGGCTTTTGCTCTTTCCGTATTCCGTATTCCGTATTCGAGCTTTTAAATACAGAGCACAGAAAAGGCAAGAATCTAGGACCCTAGGCTCTCATCTTCATCCTTCCTAAACGCAAATCTTACCAGCACAATGGCGACGGCGAGCATGCCGCCGAGTAAGGTGGCGAGTACACAGATCAGGGCGCGTTTGGGGCCGGCTTTTTCTTCGGGGACAATGGCCGGATCGACGGTTTTAAACACAAATTCGTCTTGCACTTCAGCCAGCATCAAGCTTTTGGTTTGCTCTTCAATCAGCTGATAGAACACATTCTGCATTTGGGTAAGGTTGGTGTTTTCTAGCTGTTGGCGCAAGTAAGCAATATTGGTGTTGGTTTCTTGCAGCTTATCGGCTTTCATTCGCGCGTTAATCGCCGCCACCAACTTTTCTGTGACGCGTTTTGCCAGTATTGGCGATTCTGACTCAAAGCTAATGGTAACTAAGCCATTATCTTTTTGCTCGTTGATAGCCAGTAGATCAGAAAACGCTTTGTAAAGCTCCCAATCTGTGGGCGCTGCAGGCTTGTTCTCTCGAGCGCCTTCAGGTTTTAACCAGATTTTTGTTTCAGGGTTATAACGCTCAGGATCAATTTGCCACTCGCCGGTGTCTTGATCCCAGCCTGTTGTCGCCATTAGCGGCACTTCTAACGCATTAGCATGCACAAACTCGCTAATAAACTGGCGTGATTTTAGAGTGGCTAGCGCAATTTGGGTTTCACTGCCGCCACCGCTGTCAAGGTTAACCCCAGCTAGCGAGGCCAAGCCCCCCAACTGCCCGGCCATGCATTAGCATGCACAAACTCGCTAATAAACTGGCGTGATTTTAGAGTGGCTAGCGCAATTTGGGTTTCACTGCCGCCACCGCTGTCAAGGTTAACCCCAGCTAGCGAGGCCAAGCCCCCCAACTGCCCGGCCATGC
>NZ_MUFH01000501.1:0-1077 GCF_001996115.1 Salinivibrio sp. MA427 | reverse complement strand
TTCAAAAGCACGCGCTCTTACTCGCGATTTAAACGGCATCATTTTTTTGTTGCTTAACTGTGTGGCCAGTAATTCATGCTCATAGGTGCCGGTGGGGTGCGCTTTGCCCTGGCCCGCAAACGTCACATCTCGCCTTCCCGTTGCCTGCCGCTTTTTTGGCGGAGCAAATAACTGCGGGATATCAATGTTCAACCCGTGCGCGAGTTTTTGCATGGCTTGAAAGGTGGGAGATATCTGCTCATTTTCAATTTTGGACAACGTGGAACGCGCCAAGCCAGTGCGCTGGCTCGCTTCTTCAAGCGTTAACCCTAACCCAACCCGTACGGCTTTTAAACGCGGGCCCAGCCGCAATGGCGCAATGGGTTCGCGTGCCTCCCCCTCATGTTGCGATCGTTCTACCTGCATTGAGGGGTACACATCCTGTGTTGATTGATTGGTTGTCACCTAATTGTCGCCCCTATCGGTTATCTCACAGTATGACGCTTTAACGCCTTAACATTTTTAACAAAAAAGTTTCCTATCGGAAAATAGTGATGCCATAAACGTGACATAGCAAGCGAATTGGCACAGGCACGCTACGCGCTCTCTTCATCACCACCCCACCTCTCTTAAAATCAAATATCATAAAATCAATGCATTATATATCCACTCACGAATACTGTTCCACGTAATCACTGACGAAAAGCGATGTTTTCATCAACATGGATTTGCAATTTACCCTATCTTAAGATAAAAAGGCAAACGTTTGCGCTGCATTGATTGAGAGAGAAAAGGTGAGGTTTTGTCTTCAGGATCACAACATAGGTTTCTTATTGGAAATTTATTTTGCGGAAAAGTGAACGCTTAGGTACGTTAACAAAATGTTTAAATTAATGGTAAAGCGCGAGATCTCACCGCTTAACTGTTTGCTGTAACGTGAATCAATGTCGGCAACACCCGTTGGCATGTAGGACAGTATAAATAATGATAAAAACGTACCTTACTGATCGAGGAGGCAGGCCATGAGTCACAGCATGTTTGACCTGTTCAAAATAGGCGTGGGGCCTTCAAGCTCACACACTGTCGGGCCCATGGTTG
>NZ_MUFH01000500.1:0-1078 GCF_001996115.1 Salinivibrio sp. MA427 | reverse complement strand
GTTATAGCCAATTACACAGGTGTTCGGTTGAGACAGAGCCGCATGGATTTGGGCAATAAACTCCGGTTCGGGCAGCCCTTTTTTCAGTGCGAGTTGCGGGGTAATGCCTGTGACCAAACAAGCTTCTGGGGCCGGCAAGTAATCATTGGGGGGCTGACAAATTAGCACCAGAGGCTCGCCAATAATATTAAAATCACTGTCGGTGCGAACGCCAGCAAATTGGCAAGGCCTGTCTTTACCCGGATGGGTACCGAACGTCTCAAAGTCGTAAATAAAAAAGGTTGGCTGGTCCGCGTCTGTCACAATCGAATCCAATTTGATCAAACAAAAGAAAGCAGAGTCAATACCCTGCGATAAGTGCTCATGGTAACACTGGCAGGACGTATCACCAATCCTGTCGGTGATAAGATCAAATGCATCAAAGCCTGCAACGAGGCAGGCTCTGATCGATCATCTACAAACAAAAACGCATTAAGAGGCAAGGCGCTTCAGTGTTTGCTTCGCCTCGTCGATGGCTTTTGTCGCGCTTTCTTCGCCCATGGCGAGGCCTTCTGCATAGACAAACTCGACATCTGTGATCCCAATAAAGCCAAGCACCGTTTGCATATATCCGGTGACATGATCCGTGTCTCCTCCTTTATGCATCCCCCCTCGTGTGGTGACCACAATGGCGCGCTTACCGGTTAGCAGGCCTTCAGGACCGTTTTCGGTATAGCGGAACGTTACCCCTGCACGGGCAACCAGATCAATCCATGCTTTTAGCTGCACGGGGATGGTAAAGTTATACATAGGTGCCGCGATCACTAGAGTATCGCTTTGTTGTATTTCTTCAATCAGTTGGTCCGATGCCTGTTGCACCTGTTGTTGCGGCTCAGTGAGCTCGTCTGCGCCACGCAAACCACCGACGTTATTTCCTGTTAGCGTAGGCAAAGGAGTCGCCGCCAGATCACGCTCAATCAGCGTCTCTGGAGACAGGGAATCCACTACACTGTCAATGACTGTGTTTGAGCTAGAGTAGGGGCCGAGAATGCTTGATTTTAAGACCAGCGCTTTCATATATTTCTCCTTAAAATGGGAT
>NZ_MUFH01000050.1:0-12367 GCF_001996115.1 Salinivibrio sp. MA427 | reverse complement strand
GTTAAACTGTGATCCTTGTTCATTTTTGTTTATTAACTTACTGTTTTATAAAGGATTTGTTCTAAAATGTAATGCGCTTCCAGCCAGTTGACAGAACCACAAATGTTCTGCACGATTAGCCACGAAGTTTCAGTGAACTGGCATTTTGTGCTTTGCAGCGCTTGTTGCACGTAACAGAGTGACAGTCACCATAAAACAGAGTTCCATGAAGGAACTCATAATGACTAAATAGAAAAGGCAGTGGATTAACCATGAAAAAGACTATTCTAGCAATGGCAGTACCAGCTCTGCTGGCTGCTGGCTCAGCATCAGCAAGCATCAACCTATATGACGCAGAAGGCGTTAAAGTCGACGCATCGGGTGCCGCTGAAGTTCAGTACATTCAAGAAATCGGTAACAACCGTGACGGTGCATGGAAGTTGGACGACGGTGACTTTGCAATTAATACTGAAGTTGCAGTATCAGATAAGCTTTCTGTTATCGGTGCAATGGCATTTGAATTTGAAATGAACGATGCCAACAGTAACTATGACAAAAAAGGTATTCCTACAGGAGAAAGTCGCTCGAACGTCGAAAATGACGAGCTTTACGTAGGTTTTAAAGGTGACTGGGGTCAGTTTACTGCCGGTCGTCAATATTTGCTGATGGATGATTCTGGCATCACTAAAGATTACGAGCTATCAGCAAACAGCTTTGGTGCAGACTATGAGCAAGCTGCTCAAGTCGGTAAATACGTGTATGACAACGGTACTTTCTACGGTGCTGCAACCTACACTGATAAGAGCGATGGCATTGACGATGGCAGCCCAGAAGCGATCAACGCTGGTAATTTAGGTGACGACGTACGTGTTTATGAAGCTCGCTTAGGCTATCGTTTCGCAGACGTTGATGCACGTGTTTACTATCAAAAAGCGGATAATGTTAACCGTAATAGCGATGACGACAAAGATGCATACAACTTTGAAATCGAATACGCAGGTATCGAAAACGTTGGTCTAGCAGCATCGATTGGTCGTACCTCTTCAGATATTGGCGGTAGCGATACCGACACAGACTACACCTCAATCGCAGCTGACTACACCATGGGTAAAACTACCTTTGCGGTTGGTTACGATAACAAAGACCAAGAAGGTAACACTTCAGACGTTAACGGTTACTATGCAAACGTGACTTATGCACTGCACAGCAATGCGCATGTATACGCAGAAGTTGGCGACAGCGACGGTGAAAACGAAGACTTCGGCTACGTAGCAGGTATGGAAGTTAAGTTCTAATTGAGCTTAATCCCTATTGCTAAGTTGTAGCATTGATTACAAAAGCCGCCTTAGGGCGGCTTTTTTCGTCGTATCGTTTGGAGTGACAATGAAAAAGTTAACAAAAGCCGCATTGGTACTGGGTGCACTGATGGCATCGAGCGCCATCCATGCGGCGGAAATTACCTCCGCACGTCATATTGAATTTGTGGTGGTTGATGGCAAAGAGATCAGTTTTGACAACTGGGCGCCGCAGCAGACCATTGAACTTGCTAATGGCACCCACCAGTTGGTGATGCGCTTTGATGGCGAAGTAAAGCGAGGAAGTAAAGAGGTGATTTTTACCTCGCGCCCGTATTTGTTTGAGCTAGACGTTGATGGCCGCGATGCCACCATTAACATTGATACTAATCTAAGGGTGAAAACCCAGGCGACCAGCTATTTTGATGATAACCCACAATGGCAGGCTGAGTTTGATAATGGCGAGGTAATGCCGTTAGAGGCCGTCGAGCTTAAAGGTGATGGATTTGCCGCCTATGCCGATATGGAAGCGCTGGTGGCCGAGTACAACCGCGAGAACGGTATTATTATCGACCAAGGTGAAAGCAAAAACCTTAACGACGTGTTAGTCGAGGTGGACGACCAAGGACAAGCCTCAATAAAAGGCGATGCCTTGTCGCAGCTTAAGCTTTGGTATACAAAAGCCAGCGACCAAGAGCGTAAAACCTTCCGTCGTTGGATCATTGATCAAGATTAAGCGCGTGTTCGAGGGAGGCGTGGTAGTCAGTATCACCCACTTGACAGCTTTACACGGTCAATAAAAAAACGCGCCCAGCTGATGCTGGGCGCGTTCCGTTTAAGCCACGGTGAGACAAGCGAAAGTCGACCTGGGCTCACACCGATTTACGGGGGCCCGTTGTCGCGCGGCGAGTGGCCGGGTCGTGGTGATAATAGTTTGATGCGCGGCACTGCGGACAGCGCTGCTCCGCGGCATCCTTGATTAAATCATCGAGTGGAATGTCACTCTCACAATCGGCACACAATCCGTAAATTTCCAAATCCATGGCACACAAAGCCGCATCGACTTTTTCCAGACGTTCACCGAGGCAACGAATTGCGCCAGGTAGGCCTTGGCTTTCTTTGATCAGCTCTGTGACAGTCAGGGTGTCGCAATGCTTGTCCCAGTCTTCACGCAAACGCGTGGTTAAGGTGGCGATCAGCTCGGCACGCTCACGAGTGAGCTTACGCCGCAGCTGCGCAAGAGTATTTGTATCCATGGTCAGTTCGCTTGATTGGCTAAATGACGTTTATCATGACCCAATGCACCAAGTTGTTACCCTGATGTAAATCAATAATCGGATTAAAACCTTACAAAACGTCCGTTTTTAGCGGGAGCAAGCTAGGCTATAGTAGCTGCTCACTGATGTTATGTTGTTGTGAGTGTTGTAACCTATGAGTCACGAATTTAAAGAACCTTATAACCTAAAGTATTTTATCGGCTTTTTGTTGGTCTTACTGATCCCCACCTTACCCGCAAGCCTCACTTGGCTCGGGATTGTATTTGGCGGTTAATTACCGCCTTATTCAATACTGCCTCATTTTTCCTCAGCTCGTCCTGTACCCATTGCGGCTGGATCACTACACTGGGGTAAGAGGGTCACCCAGGTGACGCGCAGCAATAAGGGCAAGTTGGCTATGCAGTCAAAAGCGGTGCAGTCAAACGCGCCACAGTCAAAAGCGCGACAAACAACACCCGCGCCGCCAGCTCCATCCGTCGCTTGGCGTTGGGCGTGGAACGGTTTGGGTTGGTTTTGGGTCGCACTCGGTGCCGCCGGGGCGTTTTTGCCTGTGTTACCAACAACCCCGTTTTTGTTGCTCGCAAGCGGCTGTTTTATGCGCGGCTCTCCCCGTATCGCCAATTGGCTTCATGCCCATCCAACGTTCGGGCCAATATTGACTGACTGGTATCAACAACGCGCCATCAGCCGGCGGGTCAAAAAGCGGGCAACGGTGATGATCGTGGCCAGTTTCTCATTCTCAATGTACATGGTGCCAGCGCTCTGGTTAAAAGGCATGCTACTACTTTGTCTGATTGTGCTCTTATGCTGGTTTCTCCGCCTGCCTGAGACGGAATCTGTTGCTGGTACGGCCGAAAATTCATAACATGGCGGTTTGCGTTTTTTACCGATGAGAATTGGCCATGAGCAACGACAACTTGGATGTGATTAAACAAAGCATTCAAACCATTCCTGATTACCCTAAGCCCGGCATCTTATTTCGTGACGTCACCAGCTTGATGGAAGACCCGACCGCCTACCAGGCCACCATTGATGCCCTGGTAGCAAAGTATCGGGATCAAGGCTTTACCAAGGTGATTGGCACCGAATCGCGCGGCTTTTTATTTGGCGCGCCCTTGGCCTTAGCGCTAGCATTGCCATTTGTGCCGGTGCGCAAGCCAGGCAAATTGCCACGGGCGGTGATCAGCGAAAATTACCAGCTAGAATACGGTGAAGATACGCTTGAGATTCACAGTGATGCCATTGATGACGGTGATAAAGTGCTGGTGATCGATGACTTGCTCGCCACCGGTGGCACCATTGAAGCCACGGTCAAATTAGTACGTCGGTTGGGCGGCACCGTGGAACACGCCGGTTTTGTCATTAGCCTACCGGATATTGGCGGTGAGGAAAAACTGACGGCGCTTGGCGTTAGTGTGTACAGTTTGTGCGAGTTTGCCGGCCATTAATGGTGAACACGACGCTGGGCCTTGGGTCATTTATCAGCCACTAGGAAGCCAATTGACATGAGTTATCAAGTTCTTGCACGCAAATGGCGCCCCCATAACTTTGACGCGGTGGCGGGGCAGAGCCATGTGCTGACGGCGCTCGCCAATGCGCTCGATCATGACCGCCTGCACCATGCTTACCTGTTCAGTGGAACGCGGGGAGTGGGCAAAACCACCATCGCACGTATTTTTGCCAAAGGATTAAATTGCGAGCAGGGCGTGTCGTCCTCACCGTGTGGCCAATGCGCCACCTGCCGTGAAATTGATGAAGGGCGTTACGTTGATTTGTTGGAAATTGATGCGGCGTCACGCACCAAGGTAGAAGATACGCGCGAGCTGCTTGATAACGTCCAGTATAAACCCGCACGCGGACGGTATAAGGTGTACCTGATTGATGAGGTCCACATGCTGTCGCGGCATAGTTTTAATGCCTTGCTTAAAACGCTGGAAGAGCCACCCGAGTATGTGAAATTTTTGCTGGCGACCACGGATCCGCAAAAATTGCCGGTGACCATTTTGTCGCGCTGCTTGCAGTTTCATTTAAAACATTTTGACGCCAGTCAGATCCAAACCCAGCTCGATTACATTCTTGGCCAAGAGGGCGTCGAAGCTGACGCGCGCGCGCTGATGCTACTGTCACGTGCGGCAGAAGGCAGTATGCGCGATGCGCTGAGCTTAACCGATCAAGCGCTTGCACTCGGTAACGGTCAGATTAGCACCCGCGCAGTAGCAGAAATGCTAGGGACCTTAAGCAGTGACAATGCGTTGTTGTTACTGGAAGCATTAGTAAATCAAGATGCAGTTGAGCTGATGAATGGGCTGGCGCAGATTGCACAAATTGGCGTCGAATGGGATGGGTTGCTTAAAGAGCTTGCAGGCCAGCTTCATCAAATTGCGTTGGCGCAAACACTGCCACAAACCCGCGATGATGCAGAGGGTGATCACGCGCGCATACAGGCTTTGGCGTCGCGCTTAACGCCGCAAGATGTGCAGCTATGTTACCAAATAGCGCTGCAGGGTCGACAAGATTTACCCTATGCCCCCGATGGACGTGCGGGGCTAGAGATGGTATTGCTGCGGATGTTGGCGTTCCAGCCGGTTAAAACGGTGCCTTATGAGCCGGTGACTATTGCCGTGCCCGAACACGCCCCAACGTCGCAGGCGCAGCCAAGCGCCTCAAGTATGGCCTCAGACGCACAGCCCAAAGCGGCGAGCGAAAACCTTGATCCAACTCAAGCAATTAGCGCATTAAAAGCGCAAGTTGCTGCGTCGGATCGCCGTGGGCCTACCTCATCCGAGTCATCTATCTCGGCGACACCCACTGCGCCTGACACCAGGCCGGCCGATCCGATCGCATCTGTGTCTGATCATGCTTCGTCGGCGGCTGATCACGATGACAGCACTCCGATATCGCCTGCATCGGCTCCCGCGACAGATWCGACGCCAACAACGGACGCATCAGACGTGCCAGCCAGTGAGGCACCCGCGTCTGCGGCATCGAGTTTGATTCAAGCCCGCAACCAGCTGCGTAGCAGGATGAAGCGACAAATCAGTCAGGCCGAGTCTGGCGCAAAAAAGGCGAGACAGACACCGGCCAAGAATGATGCATTATCTGTGTTGGATCGCGTTGCGACCGCTGCAGAATCGACATCGCCTGTGTCTGACGCCAACTCAGTCGCGACCTCCACCGCAACGCCATCTGAGCCGGTGCCCGCACGGCAACGCGACACATCATTGGCGGCGACGGAGCCTTATCAATGGCGTCCTTCTCAGCCCCAAGCCAAGGCGCCAGCCACCGTGTCGTCGTTGACGCCAAAGGCGCTCAAACAAGCGCTTGAGCATGAGAAAACGCCAGCAATGCGCGATAAGTTGGTGCAGGAGACCAATCAACAAGATCCTTGGTGTGCGTTGGCCGATAGCCTTGAGGTCGAGCGGTTGGTGAAACAAATGGCGCTCAATGCCGCTATGGTGCGTGAAGGCGACCAGGTTCGGCTGACATTAAGGCCTGATCAATCACATCTGAATACCGAAAAAGCGCAGCAACAATTAACGCAGGCCTTGACGACGGCCTTGGGCGCCCCCATAACCTTGGAGGTACAGCTCGGCACGTCGGGAATCACACCGTTAGAGCGGCGCGAGCAACGCTATCAACAAAAATTAGCGCAGGCGACACACAGCCTGCATAATGATCCGAATGTCACTTTTATGCTTCAACGTTTTGCGGCGGAGTTAGAAGAAGACAGCATTCGACCAATTTAAGACACCTAACCAAGAGAGAGAATTATGTTTGGTAAAGGCGGAATGGGCAACATGATGAAGCAGGCGCAGCAAATGCAAGAGCGCATGCAAAAAGTACAAGAAGAAATTGCCAGCATGGAAGTGACAGGCGAAGCGGGCGCAGGCATGGTGAAAGTGACCATGACAGGCAGCCATAGCATCCGTCGTGTCGACATCGATGATAGCTTGATGGAAGACGATAAAGATATGCTGGAAGACTTGATTGCAGCCGCATTCAACGATGCTGCACGTCGTGTTGAAGAGCAACAGAAAGAAAAAATGGCAGACGTGACAGGCGGTATGCAGTTACCACCGGGCATGAAAATGCCGTTTTAATCTATGCGCACCAGCCAGTTACTTGAACAGCTGATGGACTCGCTGCGTTGTTTACCTGGGGTGGGTCCCAAGTCGGCGCAGCGAATGGCGTATCATCTTTTGCAACGTAATCGCCAAGGGGGGCTTGCCCTGGCGCAGTCACTGAGCACGGCAATGACCGACATTGGCCACTGCAGCCAGTGCCGGACATTTACAGAGCAAGACGTGTGTGCCATTTGTGATAACCCGAAACGACAAGCAACCGGACTGATTTGTGTGGTTGAAAGCCCGGCCGATATTGCCGCCGTTGAAGCGACCGGCCAATATGCCGGGCGCTATTTTGTCTTAATGGGGCACTTGTCGCCATTAGATGGGATTGGGCCGGCAGATATCGGTTTAGACGTTTTGGAAAAGCGCTTGCAAAGTGAACCGATTGAAGAGCTTATTCTGGCGACCAATCCTACGGTAGAAGGGGAAGCCACGGCGCAGTACATCGCCGAGCTTTGCCAAGAACACCAAGTGGGCGCGAGTCGTATCGCCCATGGTGTTCCCATGGGTGGTGAGCTTGAATTGGTGGATGGCACCACGCTGTCGCACTCCATTATTGGTCGTCAACAGCTTAAATATCGCTAACGGCGTCAATATCGCTAACCGCTTATCAAGCCTAACCGCCCGGTTAGGCTTTCTTTTTCTCAACTGATGTTTATTTGACCAGTCACACCTTGAAAGCGACTGATGTGGCCCTTATATCCTGGGGTACTGAATATGAATTCTTCGTGACGTGGGTCGATTACCCACTCAGCCTTTAAACATCATAGTGTTAGGTAGATTGACATGAGCGTGAAAACCCCAGAAAAACACCAGTTTGGTTCAGATACCTCCAAATTGCTGCAGTTGATGATCCATTCTCTCTACTCAAACAAAGAGATCTTTCTTCGAGAGCTGGTCTCAAACGCGTCGGACGCCGCGGATAAGCTGCGCTTTAAAGCGCTATCAGCGCCTGAGCTGTATGAAAACGACGGTGATCTGCGTGTTCGTCTGTCTTTTGATAGCGAAGCCGGCACACTCACCGTGTCTGACAACGGCATCGGCATGAGCCGTGACGATGTTATTGCCAATCTCGGCACCATCGCCAAATCAGGCACCGAAGAGTTTTTAAAACAACTGAACGAAGACCAAAGCAAAGATTCCAACTTGATTGGCCAGTTTGGTGTAGGTTTTTACTCCGCCTTTATTGTCGCAGATAAAGTGACGGTGCGTACCCGTGCTGCAGGGCTTGGGGCTGACGAAGCGGTGCAATGGGAATCGACCGGTGAAGGTGAATATACACTTGAGCCTGTTAGTAAAGTGGAACGTGGCACCGATATTACGCTGTACCTCAAAGACGATGAGAAAGAGTTCCTTAACGACTGGCGCCTGCGTGAAGTGATCGGTAAATATTCGGATCACATCGGTATTCCGGTTGAAATGTGGACACAAGAGAAAGACGAGGAAGGCAACGAGACTGGCGAAGGCAAATGGGAGCAAGTGAACAAAGCGCAAGCGCTATGGACCCGTGCCAAGTCCGATATCTCTGCTGAAGAATATAAAGAATTCTATAAGCATGTTTCGCATGATTTTGCAGAGCCGCTAACCTGGAGCCATAACCGGGTTGAAGGTAAAAATGATTACACCAGTTTGTTGTATATCCCCTCTAAGGCGCCGTGGGATCTTTACAACCGCGAGCACAAACATGGACTGAAACTCTATGTACAGCGCGTGTTCATCATGGATGATGCGTCACAATTTATGCCAAGCTACTTGCGCTTTGTACGTGGTTTGATTGATTCTAACGATTTGCCGCTCAACGTATCGCGCGAGATCTTACAAGATAACAAGATCACCCAATCGCTACGGGGGGCGTGCACCAAGCGTGTTCTGTCGATGCTAGAAAAACTGGCCAAAAATGATGCCGACAAGTATCAAACATTTTGGCGTGAGTTTGGCTTGGTGATGAAAGAAGGCCCAGCGGAAGATTTCAGCAATAAAGAAAAAATTGCTGGCTTGCTGCGTTTTGCTTCAACCCAAGAAGACAGCGCTGAGCAAACCGTGTCGCTAGCCGACTATGTGTCGCGCATGAAAGAAGAGCAAGACAAGATCTACTACATCACGGCAGATAGCTATAACGCCGCGAAACACAGCCCACACTTGGAGCAGTTTAAAGCCAAAGGCATTGAAGTGATCTTGATGTACGATCGCATCGATGAATGGCTGATGAGCTACTTGACCGAGTTCGATGGCAAATCGCTCCAAGCGATCACCAAAGCGGATCTCGACCTCAGCCAATTCGACGATGAAGAGGCAAAAGCAGAGCGCGAAGAAACCGAAAAAGCGTTTGAATCTGTGGTTGAGCGGGTGAAATCTCACCTAGGTGAGCGGGTGAAAGATGTGCGCACCACGTTTAAGCTTTCAGACACCCCAGCTGTGGTTGTGACTGATCAGTTTGAAATGGGCACACAAATGGCTAAGTTGCTAGAAGCCGCTGGCCAGCAAGCGCCTGATGTGAAATACATTTTTGAGCTAAACCCAGAGCATGATCTCATCAAGCGCATGGCGGATGAAAGCGACGAGCAAAAATTTGGTACTTGGGTAGAAATGTTGCTCGGCCAAGCGATGTTGGCAGAGAAGGGCAGCATGGATGATCCGTCAGAGTTCTTGGCGTCGGTCAATCAACTTCTGACCAAGGTATAATCGACACAGGTCGAGTCAATCAACATACTCAGTGACGAACGACAAGCCCGGCCGGATGCCGGGCTTGATAGCGTTTGGCTAAGCGTGTATGTTTCGGGTCTTTGCGGCGATAGACGCAGTTTAACGAAACCTAAATAATCATAAAGGGGATCACTATGCGCATCATTCTTTTGGGTGCACCGGGCGCGGGTAAAGGGACGCAAGCGCAGTTCATCATGGAAAAATACGGGATTCCGCAAATTTCTACCGGTGACATGTTGCGCGCCGCGATTAAAGCGGGCACTGAGCTTGGTTTAAAAGCCAAAGCAGTTATTGATGCGGGCGAATTGGTGTCTGACGACATTATTCTTGGCCTAGTTAAAGAGCGTATCTCGCAAGATGATTGTGCCAACGGCTTCTTGCTAGATGGGTTCCCACGTACGATTCCGCAAGCGGATGGCCTTAAAGAGATCGGTATCGCGATCGATTACGTACTCGAATTCGACGTTCCGGACGACGTTATCGTAGAGCGTATGAGTGGTCGCCGTGCTCATCTGGCCTCTGGTCGCACCTATCACCTGGTTTATAACCCACCGAAAGAGGAAGGGAAAGACGACGTGACGGGCGAGCCGCTGGTGGTGCGTGATGATGATAAAGAAGAGACAGTGCGTGCGCGTCTAAACGTGTATCACAATCAAACGGCACCACTGATTGCGTACTATAAAAAAGAAGCCGATGCCGGCAATACCCAGTTTGTCACTTTTGACGGCACCCAAGCGGTTGAGCAGGTTAGCACCGAGATTCAAAAAGTACTCGGCTAATCAGCGCCACGCCCGATGCGGTGTAACCCTATGACGTCATCGGTATGACGGATAGCAGAAACCGGAGCAGACGATTAGTCGCTCCGGTTTTTTTATGGCAAGCTGCATGTCACTCATTACTATTATTCGCTCTTTGACTGAGCCGATGCCAAGGACAACCATCATGACAGAAAATAAACACCAAGTTGGCGTGCTATTGGTCAACTTGGGGACGCCAGATGAACCGACGCCCGCCGCGGTAAAGTGCTTTCTCTCTGAGTTTTTGCATGATCACCGAGTGGTCGATTTAACCCGCTGGTTATGGTGCCCATTATTACACGGCGTGATTTTGCCGGTACGGTCACCCAAGGTCGCCAAACTGTATCAAAGTGTATGGATGGAAGAAGGCTCACCGTTAATGGTGTATGCCAAACGTCAGCGTGATGCGTTAGCAAAACAAGTAGATATGCCAGTTGCGTTGGGAATGACGTATGGGACACCGTCAATCATCCAGGGCATTGAGACGCTGGAGCAACAAGGCTGTGAAAAGGTTCTAATCGTACCGCTTTACCCACAATACTCGGCCACCACCACGGCGGCGGTCTTTGATAAGGTAGCCAAATCACTCAAAGGGCGACCACGTATTCCCGAATTGCGCTATGTGCATCATTATCACGATCACCCTGCTTATCAATCCGCGTTGGCGGCGTCGGTGAAACGCCACTGGGAGCAGCATGGAAAAGGGGATCGCTTGTTATGTTCGTATCATGGGATCCCGCAGCGTTTTGCCGATAATGGCGACCCGTACCCGCAGCATTGCCAGCAGACCACCGCGTTGCTCCAAGCCGAATTAGGTTTGCCAGATGATGCCATTATGATGAGTTATCAATCACGATTTGGCCGTGAAGAGTGGCTGAAGCCTTACACCGATAAAACCTTGGAAGGGTTGCCAGCCCAGGGGGTCAAAACGTTAGATATCATGACTCCCGCGTTCTCATCTGACTGCTTGGAAACCTTAGAAGAAATCGCCGGGGAGTGTCGTGATATCTTCTTAGAAGCCGGTGGCGAAGCCTTTCGTTTTATTCCATGCTTAAACGATGACAAGGCCCACATTGATTTACTTGCCGCGCTGGTGGCAGACCATACGCAAGGCTGGTAGGCAAGAAAATTCGTAGGCCAGACGCTACGCAGGCGCAAATTCTGTGATAGAATTCGCGCCTTCCTTCCATTAGCCAAGTTACACGAACCATGAAATTTCCAGGACAACGTAAGTCTAAACACTACTTTCCGGTTCATGCCCGGGATCCTTTGCTCAACCCTGCCACGGACCGCGGCTTTAAGCGCCCCCATGTCATCGGCATTGACCAAACTTTGGTCGATATAGAAGCGAAAGTAAGTGATGAGTTTCTGGAACGTTATGGTTTAAGCAAGGGCCACTCATTGGTGATTGATGATGAGCGTGCCGAAGCCTTGTATCAAGAGCTAAAAGATAACAACTTGGTGACGCATGAGTTTGCCGGCGGCACCATTGGCAATACCTTACACAATTATTCCGCATTGGCTGACGATCAGTCGATCTTGCTAGGGGTAATGAGCCAGGATATTCGTATTGGTAGTTATTCTTATCGGTATTTGTGTAACACCTCCAGCCGGATGGATCTGAACTACCTGCAACCGGTTCAAGGCCCGATTGGTCGTTGCTATGCGCTGATTGGCGATTGCGGTGAGCGCACGTTTGCCATCAACGAAGGCTTGATGAACCAACTCCATCCTGATTCGATTCCTGAGCATATCTTTGAAAACGCCTCGGCGTTGGTACTGACTGCGTATTTGGTCCGTTGTAAAGAAGGCGATCCGATGCCAGATGCGACCATGCGTGCGATCAAATATGCCAAAAAGCATAACGTGCCGGTAGTCATGACATTGGGCACCAAATATGTGATTGAACAAAACCCACAGTGGTGGCGCGATTTTCTCGCTGAACACGTCAGTGTGGTTGCCATGAACGAAGATGAAGGCGAGGCGTTGACCGGAGAAAGTGATCCGCTATTGGCGGCTGACGCGACGCTACAATGGGTGGACATGGTGCTTTGCACCGCAGGCCCGATTGGCCTGTATATGGCCGGCTACAGTGAAGACAAAGCTAAACGTGAAACGTCACTACCACTGCTACCTGGTGCGATTCCTGAGTTCAATATGTATGAATTCAGCCGTCCAATGATCAAAGC
>NZ_MUFH01000005.1:0-41840 GCF_001996115.1 Salinivibrio sp. MA427 | reverse complement strand
ATGTTGAGCCAGAGAATATTGCTAGCCAAGCTGAAGAAACACCCCCCCCGCATTATTGAAACCACACCGTATGCGTGACGATTAGCGCGCGGTCACGACGGCCAAATAAAAAAAAGGCGCCAAACGGCGCCTTTTATTCGATGGTACTCATTACCACTTATCTATCGTCGTGATTAGTGGTCGTGGCCACATTCTTCACCGTCTTGGTGAATGTGCCCGTGTGAAAGCTCGTCTTCAGTGGCTTCACGCACATCAACGATTTCCACTGAGAAGGACAGGGTTTGGCCTGCAAGCATGTGGTTGGCATCAACAACAACTTCATCACCTTCAACCTCAGTCACTTCGACTGGGATCTGGCCTTGGTCGGTTTCAGCCATAAAACGCATACCAACTTCAACTTGATCGACGCCTTGGAACACGTTAGCCGGTACACGTTGTACCATGGCTTCTTGGTAATCACCGTAAGCTTCGTCTGGGCCTACCGTCACTTCAAAGTTCTCGCCTTTTTCACGGCCTTCCAGCGCGCTCTCAAGTCCGACGATCAAGTTACGATGACCGTGTAGGTATTGGAGAGGCTCTTGTGCTGTTGATTCATCAACAAGTGCACCGTCTTCATTTTTTACTTGGTAAGCCAGGCTGACTACCACATCTTTTGCAATTTTCATGCTCGCTCCGAGACCGGAAGGTAAATGGACTGCCGATGATAACGGATCCCCTACTCCGGTTTAAAGATCCCAATGACATTCTCTGCCGACTCGGCGCCAGAGTGTGACTGTTGTGCCGATTCCGGTAACCGACTATCATGGTAATCGCAGCTGACACATTCCACTTTGTCAATGTTATTCTCACGCCACACTCGCAATGTATCGCGTTGTTGGCACGACGGACAGGCAGCGCCTGCGATAAAACGTTTTTTCACATCAACACCTTATTCGTCTCGATTCCAACTTTGATGCCGCTCACTATCACCGCGCATCTCTCGGTCAAAAATTTCTTCCAACTCTTTGCGCGCTTCTTTGACTCGTGATGCGGTCGCGACATCTTGACTGTGCTGAGGCAATAAATCTTCCAGCACCCGCATGTCGAGTTTACGGAACAATATTTCTGCGCGTTTCGCTTTGTACGGGTGCATACCTAGGGACTCTAACGTTTGCCGCCCAAGATCCAGCGCGCCCAAAAAGGTTTCCCGAGAAAACTGCTCGACACCGTGCGCCATCAACTGATACGCCTCGACACGACTACGCGCACGCGCCATTACTTTAAGATTAGGGAAGTGATGGGCACAAAGATCAACAATCTCCATCACTTCGTCTGGCGAATCGGTACAAATCACGATCGCTTCAGCCGTCTTTGCACCAGCGGCACGTAATAAATCGAGCTGCGTAGCATCACCATAATACACTTCGTAGCCATAGCGGCGTAGTAACTTGATTTGAGTCGGATCACGTTCCAGGATGGTCACCCCAATTTTATTGGCGAACATCAAGCGACCGACTACCTGACCAAACCGACCAAATCCGGCAATGATGACTCGCGAGTCAGTCTCAGTGAATGGCGCTTGCGGAGGCAAGGATTCAGGCTCGTTAAAAGTACGCGCAAACCAACGCTGCTGGAGCGAGAGAATTAACGGCGTAGTCATCATCGACAAGCTCACGACCACAAGCAAAAAGGCATTTAATTCTTTATCCAGTAGCCCTTGGCTACGCGCGGCAGTGAAAATCACAAAGGCAAACTCTCCCCCCTGACTGAGCAATACCGCCATTTGACTGCGCGCCTTGGGCGCGACACCAAACGCACGCGCCAGTCCATACAGTAAGCAGGCTTTACCACCGACTAACGCAGCCACGGCACCGATGATCGCCCAGGGATATTCCAGTAAAAGCCCTAAGTCGACCGTCATCCCGACCGCTATAAAAAACAGCCCGAGTAATAAACCCTTAAAGGGCTCAATTGCCGTCTCAAGCTCATGGCGGTATTCACTCTCAGCCAACAACACCCCGGCTAAAAACGCCCCCAGCGCCATCGATAGACCAAGGCTTTGCATGGCCAATGCAATCCCGATGACCAAGGCAAGCGCGGTGACATTAAACAACTCGGTGACGCCACTCATCGCGATCAGACGAAAAATAGGGCGCAAGAAAAAGTGACCGCCGGCCAAGAGAGCGCCAATGCCTAAAAACATCCAGAGGACATCAAACCAACTGCCTGCACTGCCACCGGCCAACGCTGGGATCACAGCCAGTATCGGGATCACGGCGATATCTTGAAATAATAAAACGGCAAATCCAGATTGTCCGGTTTCGCTGCGCATTAAGCGTTGGTCTTCGATGATTTTCATCGCAATCGCGGTAGAAGAAAGTGCCAGCCCCGCCCCGATCACCACGCCTTGTGGCAACGTGAGCCCAGCGAAGACACTTAATGCCCCTATCACGACCCCGGTCAGCACCACTTGGCTACCACCAAGGCCGATAATGGGGCGCCACATTTTCAATAGCTTTTTAGGGTTAAGCTCCAAGCCAATCAAAAACAGCAGCAGCACCACACCAAATTCGGCAAAATGCAGGGTTGAGTCGACATCATCGATTAAACCCAGCCCCCAAGGGCCAATCACAATGCCTGCTACCAAGTAGCCAAGCACCGAGCCCATCCCCAAACGCTGCGCCAAAGGCACCGCAATCACGGCTGCCAATAAAAAGATAAACGCAATGAGCAGAAAGCTATGATCCACGATGTGCCTCCTGCTTCGCTAAAGGGTTAGCCAACCAGTCCGCATAGAGTTCAGCAAAGGCATTGCGATCAGCATCGGTGACGCGGCGCGCCCAGTGAAGAACTAAAGGTGAGACCCAGTGCATGCGGCATAACGCCGCCGTCAGTTCAAAAGGTTGCAATAACTCCTCCATGGAATATTTGTTGTAGCCGATTTTACTGAACGCTTCTGCTGCTCCACCTGTGGTGACCACAAAACGACATGTTTTTCCCGCTAACGCATCTCCCCCTTGCCCATGAGCAAAGCCTTTTCCGAGCACCACATCAATCCACTCTTTCAATAACGCCGGGCATGAGTACATCTGTAGGGGGTGTTGAAACACCAACACATCGGCGTCAGTCACCAACGCACGCTCGTGATGGACATCCACCACAAAATCCGGATAAGCGGCGTAAATATCATGCACAGTGACATTCGCCAGCGGGCGTATCGATTCGAGTAATCGGCGATTGGCGACCGATTCATCCGGATCAGGATGCGCCACAATAACAAGCACCTTGGGAGGGCGTGGGTTGTCCTTCTTATCTTGAGGCATACGCTTCCTTGTCGTTATGATTGGCCAAGCACGCAATCTGTTCTTTATGCCATGTTTTTAACTTTAACATACAAAAAGGCCACCCCCCTGTCTAACCACTCGCGCCACGGGGTGGAATTTGGCAATCTCCGCATCAAGCTGGTATAACGACCGCGCAACGTGCATCCATCAACCCAAGACAGACTGAGTAATCATGATTCGCTTCTCCGACATTCAATTGCTTCGTGGTGGTAAGCCCCTGCTTGACCACACCTCTGCCATCATCGCACCCGGCGACAAAGTCGGCTTGGTGGGTAAAAATGGCTGTGGCAAGTCCAGCCTGTTTGCCTTGCTACGCCACCAACTTTCGCTTGATGCAGGGCACTATGATTACCCCAGTCAATGGCAAGTGGCTTGGGTCGCACAAGAAACCCCCGCATTGGATAAAAGTGCGCTGGAATATGTGATTGATGGCGATACCGAATACCGTGAGCTGCAAGACGCGCTGCGTAACGCCGAAGCCAACGATGATGGCAATGCAGTGGCGTTGTTACACGATAAGCTCGATGCGATTGGCGGCTATACCATAGAAGCGCGCGCCGCAAGCTTGCTGGATGGCTTGGGGTTCAGTCAGACGCAAATCCATTGGTCATTAACGCAGTTCTCTGGGGGCTGGCGCATGCGACTTAACTTGGCACAAGCTTTGTTATGTCGCTCAGATTTACTGCTACTCGACGAGCCCACCAACCACCTCGATTTGGACGCAGTGATGTGGCTAGAAAAATGGTTGCAGCAGTACCCGGGAACCTTGGTCTTAATCTCACACGACCGTGATTTTCTTGATCCTGTGGTCAATCGTATCATTCATATTGAGCACGCCAAGCTGAATGAATACACCGGTAACTACTCGGATTTTGAAAGCATGCGCGCGCAAAAGTTAGCACAACAGCAAGCGCAATATGAGAAGCAACAAAAGCAAGTTGCTCACATGCAATCCTACATTGACCGTTTCCGATACAAAGCCAGCAAAGCCCGCCAAGCGCAAAGTCGGATAAAAGCGCTGGAACGCATGGAAAAGGTGCTACCGGCTCAATACGATAATCCGTTTAGCTTTACCTTTTTACCCCCTGATGCATTGCCCACTCCCATTCTTATGATGGATAAGGTGGCCGCTGGCTATAACAAAACGCCAATTATCGAGAACATTCGTCTTAACTTAGTGCCTGGGGCGCGCATTGGCCTGTTAGGGCGTAACGGCGCGGGCAAATCAACGCTGATCAAGTTATTGTCGGGCGATTTGCCGGCGATGGCTGGCGAGCTAAGCTACTCTCAAGGGGTGAAAATAGGTTATTTTGCCCAGCATCAACTCGATACCTTACGTATCGATGAAACGCCGCTCCAGCATCTAAATCGCTTAGCACCGACCACTGCCGAGCAAACCCTGCGTGATTTTCTCGGACGGTTTGGCTTTCAAGGTGACAAAGCATTGGAAAACATTGGCCCTTTTTCTGGCGGCGAAAAAGCACGTTTAGTCCTTGCATTGTTAGTTTGGCAAAAACCGAACTTGTTATTGTTAGATGAACCGACTAACCATTTGGATCTCGACATGCGCCAAGCGTTAACGCTCGCATTGCAATCCTATGAGGGCGCGATGGTGATCGTCAGCCACGATCGCTTTTTATTGCGTGCGACAGCCGATGACTTGTATTTGGTGGACAAGGGCGCAGTGCTACCCTTTGATGGCGACTTAGACGACTATCACCGCTGGCTGACCGAACAACAACGCGCTGATCGTGCGGAAAACAAAAAGCAAGCCGCAGACGAAAAGCTTGCCCCACAGCAAACACAGTTAGATCGAAAAGCACAAAAGCGTCGTGAAGCCGAATGCCGAAAACAAACGGCACCACTACGAAAAAAAATTGACCATTTAGACACAAAGATCGAACAACTTTCTGCCATTATCGCAGAAGCAGAAAACCAATTAGCGGATCCCGCTATTTACCAGAGTGACAACAAAGCCCGTTTAACGGAGCAATTGCAACGCCAAGCCGATGCAAAGTCGACGCTCGAAGAGGTGGAACAAGAATGGATGGAGCAACAAGAAGCGCTAGAAGCCCTGGAGGCGACATTCAACCAACACTAACGCCTGGGATGGCAAACGCCGCCGATCTTTGGCAGTTTTGTTTGCACCACTATGCTAAGCAAGAGGTCAAACAAGCCTGCCTTAAATTACAAGACGAGCACCAAGGCAATGTGAACCTTGCTTTGTTGCTCGCTTGGATTGAAAGCCACGGTTACGGGCTTAGCCCCGAGAGCCTCACCCAGCTTAAGCACGCCTTGAGCCGGTCTGAACATTTGCTGATCGCTTATCGCCATCTAAGACGCGATCTCAAGCCACGCGTGGGCACCGGCCAATATAAAAAAATGCTCAACTTTGAACTCAGTTTAGAAAAGTTCCAGCAACAAGACTTGATTGAAGTGCTTAATCGTCAATCCTGGCTCACACAAGCCGCGTCTCCCTYGGCCTATTATTGCCGCCAGCTATCCCCCTCTGCCCGTAATCTCTATACACCACTACGGGTAGACCGGCCTACAAAAGAGGATGGAGCAGACGATGATGACACCCTTTAACCCCATTCCAACTGCCCGTAATGCGCATCTGCAAACCTTACTGCCACGCCTGCTGCGCCGGCAACCGCTTTTTGCGCCTATTTGGCAAGCGTTTGATCTGCCTGACGGTGACTTTGTCGATCTTGCATGGACGCATCATCCCGAGGTAGGACAGCCTATTATTGTCTTGTTTCATGGCCTGGCAGGAAGCTTTGATAGCCCTTATGCCAATGGATTATTGGCCGCTTTTAAACAGCAAGGCTGGTGCGGTGTGGTGATGCATTTTCGCGGTTGCAGTGGCCGTCTTAATCGCGCGCCGCGGACTTATCATTCCGGCGAAACGGAGGACGCTCGGGCATTTTTGACCTATTTACGCCAGACCTACCCGAACAATGAGATTGCCGCTGTGGGAGTCTCTTTGGGAGGAAACATGTTGGTGCGCTACCTGGCCGACTATCAGCATGATCCGATTGTCAGTTGTGGTTGTGCTATTTCTCCCCCGCTCGATTTAGCGGCGTGCTCGACCCGTATTCAACAAGGGTTTTCCCGTGTTTATCAAGCGTATTTGCTACGGTCGATGCGACAAACCTTATCGGAAAAACTTACCCGACACCAAAAAGTGGGTCGGTGGCATGCTGGGGAGCGGCCAAAGATTAAAACTCTGTTCGAGTTTGATCAAACGGTCACCGCACCGCTGCATGGCTTTGACGATGCTCAACACTACTATCAAAGCTGTAGTGGTTTATCTGTCCTTGACGCTATTACGGTCCCACTTGCGATTATCCATGCGAAAGACGATCCCTTTATGACCGACGCAGTGATCCCAACCTCGCCTCTGCCCGCGAATATTGACTATCAACTGAGCGAACATGGTGGGCATGTTGGTTTTGTTACCGGCAGTTGGCGCCAGCCACAGTTCTGGCTGGAGCAGTCGGTGCCTCACTGGTTAGCCTCACGCCTTTGCTCGTCCCGTTAAAAAAGGACGCCACGCAAAGCAAAAAAGACCGACGCACATTGATCTACTGCATTGTGTTGAATGATTGGGTAAAATGCGAGCTGATTCACAAGATCAGCATCAAGCACCCTAACGTCTCAGCCATAAATCAACAAAAGGTGATGTAGTATGATGGTTCCTTGGCAATCGGTCCCTGAGGAAACACTGACTCGTTTAATCGAGCACTTTGTGTTACGGGAAGGAACCGATTATGGTGAGCAGGAAGTCAGCTTTGCACAAAAAGTGGCGGATGTTCGCCAACAACTGCAATCCGGCGACGCCGTGATTGTGTATTCTGAGTTGCACGAGACAGTGGATATTCGTCGTAAAGAAGCACTCAGATCTTAGCATCGCTGTACGCAATAAACAGCGATACACATTCAGACTGAATGACAGGGCGCGTCATGTCGGCTAAACATCCAATCATCGCGGTCACCGGCTCTTCAGGAGCAGGGACCACCACCACATCCGAAGCATTCCGTAAGATGTTCCAGATGATGAACATCAAAGCGGCGTGGCTAGAAGGGGACAGTTTCCATCGCTTTACGCGACCGGAAATGGACGTCGAGATCCGTAAAGCACGTGAGCAAGGACGGCACATTAGTTACTTTGGCCCCACCGCCAATGATTTTCCGCGATTAGAGCAGTTTTTCCGTGAGTACGGTGAACTCGGCACAGGCAAATATCGCCGCTACTTGCATACCTTTGACGAAGCGGTGCCCTACAATCAAATGCCAGGGACCTTCACACCATGGCAGGATTTACCCGACAATACCAACGTACTATTTTACGAAGGCTTGCACGGCGGTGTGGTTGATGGTGAGGTCAATGTCGCCCAACATGTCGACCTATTGATTGGTATGGTCCCGATCGTCAACCTTGAGTGGATTCAGAAGTTTGTCCGCGATACCCGCGATAGGGGCCACTCACGCGAAGCGGTCACCGACTCGATTGTGCGGTCGATGGACGATTATTTGCATTATATTACGCCGCAATTCTCACGCACTCACATTAACTTTCAACGGGTGCCGACGGTCGATACCTCCAACCCACTGAACGCCAAAGGCATTCCTTCGTTGGATGAGAGCTTTGTGGTGATCCGCTTTCGAGGGATGAAAAACGTCGACTTTCCTTATCTGCTGCAAATGATCACGGGGTCTTTTATGTCACGGCATAATACACTCGTCGTGCCAGGCGGTAAGATGGGCTTTGCGATGGAACTTATCATCCGTCCATTGATTCAGCAGCTAATCGAAAAAGGCAAGATTGGCTAGGGCGTAGCGCATCTATCGTGTATTACTTCTCAAGCCGTGATCTTAGCCACGTTTTTGCCAGATTTTTAGGCGGTTGGCCTAGATCAAAATCAAGAAATTGCTAACAAAAAAAGATACACTCTTGTTAACATACAGTGAGCTTGTAGCCCGCGCCCAGACTTCGTATTCTGTGCATAGATCTGGTGGGTTACCCCTCAGACAAAGATAGGACGTTGTTGCCGGGATCGTGAAAGGGTCTGTCGCCGTTCTAATCAAAGATGAAGAAGGCAAGGAAATGATCCTGTCTTATCTTAACCAAGGTGATTTCATCGGTGAGCTAGGCCTTTTCGAAGATGATCAGGAGCGTACCGCTTGGGTTCGGGCTAAGTCTCCTTGTGAAGTGGCAGAAATCTCATTCAAAAAGTTCCGCCAACTGATCCAGGTTAACCCTGATATATTAATGCGTTTGTCCTCACAAATGGCGCGCCGTTTGCAAGTGACCAGCCAAAAAGTGGGGGATCTTGCCTTCCTGGACGTCACGGGCCGTATTGCGCAAACCTTGTTGAATTTAGCGAAGCAACCCGATGCCATGACGCACCCTGATGGCATGCAAATTAAGATCACACGTCAAGAAATTGGCCAAATCGTTGGCTGCTCGCGTGAAACCGTGGGGCGTATTCTTAAAATGCTGGAAGAGCAAAATCTTATTTCAGCCCATGGTAAAACCATCGTGGTATACGGTACCCGCTAATCACAGCGCTCTCTGTATTCCCAACCGACGCCTGGCGTCGGTTTTTCTTTTTAAAACAAAAAAAAGGAAGAGCGAACTCTTCCTTAACCGTTTAGGCCTCGTTATATCCACTATTTGTTAGTGCGTGCTCTCAAAAATTTTATCCGCTGAAGCGGCAACAAACCCCTGGTACAACTCACCGTTGGGCAACACATAACGCTTAGCAAACTCATAAAACCCACCTGGAATGGTTTGCGTGCCATCAGAGAAAACAACAGGGACACGGTCAGCCATGGTGGAGGATTGCTCCAGATAAACGGATGCGTCCCCTTTTACTTCCCCACCCGCTTCGTTAATTGCAAAGCCATTGTCTCGCAGCTTTTGATTAACCGATTGGCAATGATCATGAGCCTTTAACTGATTGACACTCACTGTGAAATGATTCGCGCCATAACCGTGCGCGGCTACCCAGGACGCGTATTCACTCTCCTCAGCAAGCGCTTGATAGGTGGCACTATCGATGTCCCAAAGCCGCCCCTGATGCAGAAAATCGCTCCCTGTTAGTGACGACGCATCGACTTGTGCCACCAGCTTGTGAACAATGGCTTGCAGCGCAGGCGAGCATTGCTCGACCATCAATTCACTGATAAACACTTTCGGCATCAAAGGATCGGGGTGCTCGAAATGGCAGGCATTGAGCTTTTTCGCTTCAAAGGTATAGTCCCCTTTTTGCTGATAGCCTAGCGCCAGGAAGGGGCGCGCCAAGACCTCAAGCCCAACCTTGGGCAAACCAAATGTCCGCAAGGCAATATGATCATTGATTAAAGGCTGCCCTTCTTCGAGCAAGGCATGTACCTGATGTGCCGATGGGCAAAGACGGTTAATATAGTCTTGCCATAATTTATCGAATAACGCTTGGCCACTGTCCATGTTGGTCTCCTTAATCTTGTTGAGTCGGAATACCGGGGGCGAACGTCTCAGGCAGTACCACCTGATCCCCTTCCATTGATGCCATGGGATAAGCGCAATAATCGGCGGCATAGTAAGCGCTTGGACGTAAATTACCCGACGCACCTGGCCCGCCAAATGGCGCATCACCGCTTGCCCCTGTCAACTGACGATTACGATTCACAATCCCTGCGCGAATATGATCGAGAAAGTATTGCCATTCGCCCTCGTCTTCACTGATAAGGCCTGCCGACAAACCATAGCGGGTATCATTCGCCTTCGTGATCGCATCAGCCATATCCTGATAGCGCTGCACTTGTAGTAGCGGACCGAAATACTCTTCGTCGGGTAACGCTTGAATGCCACTCACATCTAAAATCCCTGGAGAAATCACCGCATCGTGTAAATGCTCGCACTCTATGACGGGGGTAGCTCCCAGATCGATCAATTTCTGCTGTGTGGCCAAAATCCCCTCGGCGGCAGCCATTGAAATTTGGGCGCCCATGAAAGGCGCGGGATCATCAAACTGGCCGCCCACTCGCACGGTTTTGGTCCATTGTGCTAGGCGAGTCAAGATCTTGTCACCCACTTCTCCCTCAGGCAGCAGTAGGCGGCGTGCACACGTACACCGCTGACCGGCACTGAGGTAGGCCGATTGAATAATGGTGTATACCGTGGCGTCTAAATCACCGAACTGATCACTCACCACCAAGGGGTTATTGCCCCCCATTTCCAGCGCCAGCATTTTATCGGGCTGGCCAGCAAACTGACGATGAAGAATATGCCCCGTATTGGCGCTACCGGTAAACAATAAACCGTCAATACCGCGCGCTTGGGCCAGCGCCTCGCCGGTATTGCGTCCACCTTGTACCAGGCTGATCAGTCCTTGCGGTAATCCCGCTTCGAGCCAATAGCCCAAGGTCTTCTCTGCGACTTTTGGCGTCAGCTCAGAGGGTTTAAATACTACGCTGTTGCCCGCCAATAAAGCTGGAACAATGTGGCCATTAGGTAGATGCCCAGGGAAATTGTAAGGCCCGAATACCGCCATAACGCCAAGTGGACGATGGCGTAATACCGCTTGGGTGCCATTGACGTCTTTTTCACGTGAGCCTGTTCTTTCGTGGTACGCGCGCAAGGAGATCGCCACTTTGCCTACCATGGCCCCGACTTCGGTTTTGGTTTCCCACAAGGGTTTGCCCGTTTCTTCGGCAATGACCCGAGCCAGTTCATCGGTATTGGCTTTCACTATCTCGGCAAAGCGTTCCACCAGCGCTTGGCGCTCAGAAAAATCGGTATTACGCCAACGCAAAAACGCGTCGCGTGCGGCGCTGACCGCTTGCTCCACTTGCGAACGACTCGCTTCTGCACCTTGCCAAATACATTGACTATCAAAGGGGTTTTGCGAGGTCATGATCTCGCCCTCGCCTTTCACCCACTCGCCATCAATCAAATGGCCTGCTGATTGCTTTGTCATTTTATCCCCCCATGGCAATCAAACGCAGTTGATCGCCGTTTTTTACATTCAATGCATCGGCAACCGCTGGGCTAATCACAACTTGATTGGTTTCGTGATCGATCGCAGCTTTCGCCGCGGTGGCACGGAAGCCAGCAAAATCGGTATTCGATATTAAATAATCCTGCGCGCTACTGTGCTCTCTTACGCGCGCTGAGGCGGTGAAAGAGTGACGTACAGACTCAATATTGGGGCGTAAGCATTCTACCGTTGGGCCCGCATCAAAGATGTCGACATAACCACGGCAAGAAAAGCCCTCTTTTTCCAACAAGCGTAATGCTGGACGGGTATTCGGGTGCACTTGACCGATAACTGCACGAGCTTCCTCACTCAGTAGGCTCACATAAATCGGCAATTTAGGCATTAAGTCGGCAATAAACCCTTTGGCACCAATCCCGGTGAGATAATCCGCCAAGGTAAAGTCAATGTTAAAAAAGTTGTCTTTTAGCCACTGCCAAAATGGCGAGTTGCCCTCGTCATCCGACACACCGCGCATTTCGGCAAACACCACGTCAGCGAAGCGCTCTGGAAATTGCGCCAGCATTAGGAAGCGGCATTTAGACAATAACTTACCGTTTAACCCGCCACGAAACTCTGGACGCATAAACAGGGTGCAGATTTCTGTCGCCCCCGTGTAGTTGTTGCCAAAGGTCAACACTTCAACAATGTTGTGCACGTTCAGTTTGCGTGATGAATGTACCACCTTGGTCAGATGGTAACTATAAAACGGGTTATCAAGACCAATGGCGGCTTCGATGCCCGTGGTCCCTGCGATTTCACCGGTTTCTAAATCTTCGGCGACCATCAGATATCCCTCTGGCCCCGGCTCTGTCACCTGTTTGGCAAAACTCTCAAGCGAATTATTAATCCGCCCCTGTAGCAAATCGGCATCGACCGGCAAGGAGGTAAATCCATGCCCGGACGCTTCCGCACACAACATCAGTGCATCAAAATCTGATGCACGGATCGGCCGAATAACTAACATCTCAAATCCCTCCGAGTGAGTCAGGTCGCTTATCCTGCGACGACCTTGGCAATCGCACATTCTAGGCGTGCCATTCCTTCTTCAATATCCGCTTTGGTAATGACCAGTGAGGGAGTAAAACGCACCACATTAGGCCCGGCAACGAGAACCAATAAGCCTTCTTCGCCTGCCGCAACCAAGATATCGCGTGCTCGGCCTTCCCAGTCTTGGTTCAGTGCCGCACCGAGTAACAAGCCTTTGCCACGCACTTCACTGAAGATGCCATATTTATCATTGATCGCTTCTAACCCGTCACGGAACCATTGCTCACGCTCTATGACACCGGCAAGCACGTCGGGTTTGGTCACTTCATTAACCACCGCTTCTGCCACCGCACAGGCCAGTGGATTACCGCCATAAGTAGAGCCATGAACCCCCGGCTTCATATGCGCAGCCAAGGCGTCGGTCGTTAACATGGCACCAATTGGGATCCCGCCACCCAGTGATTTTGCGGTGGCCAATATATCGGGCTCGACCCCAGACTCTTGATAAGCATAAAAAGTACCGGTGCGCCCGTTCCCCGTTTGTACTTCATCAAACACTAAAAGCGCATTGTGTTTATCACACAGTTCACGCACGGCTTGGAGAAAACCTGGCTCTGGCGGCACAATCCCACCTTCACCTTGTAAAGGCTCCATCATCACCGCGCAGGTTCGGTCCGAAATATGATCGGCCAATGCGGCAATGTCATTGTAAGGAAGGTGTGTTACATCGCCGGGTTTGGGTCCAAAGCCATCGGAATACGCGGGCTGACCACCTACGGTGACAGTAAAGAAGGTGCGACCATGGAAGCCTTTGGTAAAGGCAATGATTTCACTTTTATGCTCACCATGTTCTTCTTTTGCCCAACGACGTGCCAGTTTCAGGGCCGCTTCGTTCGCTTCAGCGCCCGAGTTAGCGTAAAACACGCGGTCGGCAAATGAGAGTTCGGTGAGGCGTTTAGCCAGACGCAACGCGGGCGCATTGGTCATGACATTACTCAAATGCCACAGCTTCTGGGCTTGCTCGGTTAACGCATCAACCATAACCGGATGACAATGGCCTAAACAGCTCACCGCGATACCACCGGCAAAATCGATATACTCTCGGCCTTCTTGGTCCCAAATGCGCGACCCTTTACCGTGATCAGGAATCATCGGCATTGGGTTGTAACATGGCACCATGACTTCATCGAAGAGTTTACGTTCTACTTTGTGCTCCATTGTCATCACTCAATCCTTCTATGTTTTATCTATGAGGCATAGTATTTACATTATTTTAACCGCAGCAATAGCAGATTATGTTTTGTTTTCAGCATGGTAACAAAGCTCATGCAGTTTAAAGAGATAGTTATGCATAAACTGTGAGCAAAGAGAAGATGAAAGTGAGTAAGGCTATGATGCTAAGAAGGCAAGATTAACGGACTAAAGACCGACAGTTGCATAAGGTTGCAGCCGTTGACAAAGTGATTAAAAACAGCGAAATGTAAAATTAGTGATAAAGATCGCTATTTTTTGCAACCATTGCTGAAAAAAAAGACTCAAGAAAGGAAGACATACGGTAAAGGCTGCACGATAGAGGCCGCCACAGATAGAGCGTCAAAAGACGAACATATTAACCTGTCCGCACCGCTACCTAAGATTGTTGAAGAAAATTGGCTAACAAGGCATGGCCCTGCTCCGTCAGAATACTTTCCGGATGAAATTGCACCCCCTCAATCGCCAGCTGCCGATGTTTGAGCGCCATTATAATCTCACTGCCATCGTTATCGATAGCGGTCGCTGTGACGGCCAAACAGTGAGGTAGGCTTTGAGGTTCAACTAATAAAGAATGATAACGCGTGACAGTGACAGGGCTAGGCAGGCCAGCGAAGACCCCTTCTCCTTGGTGGGTAACTTGGGACGTTTTGCCATGCATTACCGTACGAGCTCTCACGACGTTCGCGCCAAATACTTGTGCCAGCGCCTGATAGCCAAGACAGACCCCTAAAATTGGAATTTTCCCGGCAAAGTGTGCAATCACCGCTAAGGAAATCCCCGCTTCATCCGGGGTACAAGGGCCAGGGGAGATAACGATGTGCGAGGGAGCCATCACCTCAATATCCGCCACACTAATGGCGTCATTTCGCGCAACATGGACCGATGCGCCCAACTCACAAAAGTACTGATAAAGGTTATAGGTAAAGGAATCGTAATTATCGATGATAAGAAGCACTGTGCTACGCCATGCGATGGAAAACCGGCATGATGCTACCACAGTGCTGAATAGGCGTCATCCAGGTGCGAGCAACCTTCGCTGCCCGCCACAAGCTTACGGCTGGGTGAGCTGACAGCGAAATCCGGTGTATTTAACCGTCATCGCGCTATCTGCAGGTGCACGGCCGCAGTAAACCGGGATCAACCCTAGCGCTTTCACGGATACCCTTATCGAATCATCCGGCTGCAGCGCCAAGGATTGAACTAAAGGGCTAGCCTGGTCAAAGGTGCGCGTCGCGCGCCATTTCATCCACGCATGATCCGGACTTTTTTGTCCATTAAGTAAGGGGATAATAGGCAAGAAACTGCGATTATTGATCGTCACCGAGACGGGGACCACGGGCTCAGGATAATCGAGTGAGATCAGCACAGGATCGTGATCGGATGACGAGAATGGATTACTCGATTTCACCAATTCTCCGCTATATTGTCGGCTGTACTCAAACAGAGTGCTCTCTACCGAGTTAATATGCCACTCTTCCACCCCGACCACTTTGCTCGCCAAACTGGCATTGGCGAGTGCATGATCTAACGCGCCCAGTTCCCCAGAAAATGAGTACGAGTAGGCTTTATCTCCTAACCACTGCGTTGCGAGGTTGGTATAACCAAGACCTTGCTCAACGACGCTTGGCGTTGGATGCATAGGCACACCACGAATTTCAGTGCCCGCCGCGGTGATAATATCGCGCTGGCCCTCAGTACGCTGATAATCCGTTAGCACCCGCACCGGATCTTCTTGCGCATAAGCATTGAGATCACCCAAAATTAATACGTCACCGTCGACCGCTTTGAGATGGTCACGCAATGCAACGGCGGCAGACACGCGAAACGCATTGCAGTGTCCCTGCATATCCGCGGTATCAGTATCAAACTCACCCGCAATCCAGTCTTCATAGCAGCCTGAGCCTTTCGATTTAAAGTGATTCACCACCACACTGAGCGGCTGGTCATTAACCATAAAACGTTGAATTAGGCTATCACGCTGGTATTTGTCGAGTGTCTTGGTTTCTCCGTCTGGACTTTCGCCGCTGATATGCTGCTCTGGCATGGGTACCGCTTGCGCCTCACCTGCGAGATTGACCTTCGCGGGGCGATAAATCATGCCTACCATGATGGCATCTGAGCCAAAATAGGCGCCCTGATTTTTCTCTTGGTCACTGGGTTCGACAAATTGGTAATGATCACGCGAGTCAGCAAATTGCGCATTTAAATGGGTCACCAGATCAGCAATGGCACTGCCAGACTCAAAGCCATTATTCTCAATTTCCATCAAACCGACAATGTCAGCGTCCATCGCGGTGAGTGCATTGACAATTTTAGTGCGTTGCAACCCAAACTCAGCCGCCGTTTTCGCCCCACGGTTACAGCCACGATTCGCATCGGCATCGGCACGATCATCACAGGTCACGTTGAGTGGGCCACCGACCGCACTGGCGCTGGTGAAATAGTTAAGTACGTTAAAACTCGCCACCTTAATGTCAGCGCCAGGCACGTTATTCGGTGCCGGTTGACGATCATTTTGGTGCACAATATCACCGGCAGTGATGGTGTTTGTTGCAACAAGTCGGTATTGGTCGTAGCTATAACCCATAACACCGCTCAAACGCTCGACCCGATCGCCAATACGTAGATATCCCTGCTCGGCATCTAAGCCTGGAAAATACGGGATCTTGCCGTCTTTCGCTTTTTGATCGCTCTCGATATACAGCTGGTTATCGCTATTTTTCGCGGCTAATGCCTCAGCGTCAGGCGTTAACGCGGGATACTGTTGCGTGGGTTTGTATAAAGGGGATTGATGCGATAACACCATATTGTTACGGAAGGCATCGTAGTCAAAGCCAAAGTTACGCGTGATCACCAAATCGCTATCCGCGTCCATGGTGACGTACATCCCTTCGTAGCGCTCAAGTGCCTCGTGCAAAGTCTCATCGGGTTGGACACGGAGTGCCGTCGGTGCAATCGTCCCCTGAGGTGCTCCCTTAGCCACTTGTTCATCGGTAACACCCAGTTGGGTATGGCCGTAATACTCGTTGATGTAACCACTGGCACATAAGGTGTCACCGGGCTGTAAGTTGAGGTCATCAGCGCCTCGCAAGTAAACAAATAAGCCATCGGAAGTGGCACGATTACCATCGCCTTGCGGATCTTGTATCCAGGCTCCTTTATACAAGCCTTGGGTAACGGCAGTGACTATGCCTTGTACCGCATAAGTTTTGTCTGAGCGGTACTGCCCGTCTCGAACCAATGGGCTACGCGCGCCGTCACCTTGAATCGCGTAGATGGGGGTTGGGGTTGTCACACCACATTGATAAGTTTCAGTGGGTGGGGCTTTTGCCGCCGCGGGCAGTGCAACGCCGGCCAGCACCAAAGCAAGGGGCGACCACATCAATGGCTTTTTCATACCTGTTCCTTCACGTAAATTGAGTGTTTACTCGAAAATCGGGTGCATTATTCATGATAGATACAGAATATGACGTGATATGAATCGCATCGAGGCTAGCGATTATTGATGAATTCGTTAGAAGTGAGAGGCCGGTTCAGCCTTGATCAAAAAAGCAGCGAGACTGGCCCGCTGCTTACTTATTTTGTGATTATACCAGGTTTGTACTATTACAAACGCGTGCTACACACGTGGCACAAAACCGACCGCATCATAGACTTTGCGTAAGGTGTCTTGTGCCCGTGCAGAGGCATGCGCCGCCCCTTTTTGCATCACACTATCGAGCATTGCGCGATCAGCTCGAAACGCATGATAGCGCGCTTGCAACGGCTCTAGCATCGCGACGACGGCGTCTGCAGTGTCTTTTTTCAGGTGGCCATACATCTTGCCTTCATACGCTTTTTCTAGCGTATCAATTGACTCACCCGTCGCCCCAGACAATAACCCAAGCAAGTTGGAAACACCCGGTTTTTGTGCGCTATCAAAACGGACACGCGGCGGCTCTTCTGAGTCCGTGACCGCACGTTTGATTTTTTTCGCAATCGCTTTTGGATCCTCGAGCAGCCCGATCACATTGTTACGGTTATCGTCAGATTTCGACATTTTTTTGGTCGGATCTTGCAGGCTCATCACCCGCGCATTGACATCGGGTGTGTAAGGCTCAGGCAGAGCAAACACATCGCCATAGCGATTATTAAAACGGGTCGCAACGTCACGCGCCAGTTCAAGGTGCTGCTTTTGATCGTTACCCACCGGCACTTGGTTGGTTTGATACAAAAGAATGTCTGCCGCCATCAATACCGGATAACTAAACAATCCCGCGTTAATGTTCTCTGCATGGCGCTGCGACTTATCTTTAAACTGGGTCATCCGATTCAACTCACCCATTTGGGTGTAGCAGTTTAATACCCAGCTGAGTTGAGCATGCTCAGGCACGTGGGACTGGACAAACACGTTGCTTTTTTCTGGACTGACTCCCACCGCGAGACACAGCGCTAGCGCATCTAAAGTCGCTTCGCGCAGGGCATCCGCCTCTTGGTGAACCGTAATGGCATGCAAATCCACCACACAGTACTGGCAATCATAATCATCTTGCATCTGTTCCCACTGACGCAACGCGCCCAGATAATTACCAATACTCAGCTCGCCTGAGGGCTGCACACCACTCAATACAATGGGTTTCGAAGATTGACTCATGATGATTCGGTTCCTTTACATGTTGCCCGTGTGGGCGGTCTTATTTGCTGGTAAAAAGCGTTACGCGGAGTAATTGGCCACCACTGCCTCTAGCTGGCTAAAATGGTCCAGTACATAGCTAGGTTGGCTGTCACTGATTGGCTCACCGTAGTTGTAGCCATAAGTGAGGCCAACGGAGGCCATTCCCGCATTGTGTGCTGCTAAGATATCATTTTTTGAGTCACCGACCATCAACATCTGGGCATTGGTTAACCCATGCTTATCGCGCAACAGGTGCAAGCCTTCTGGGTCAGGTTTGCTGGTTGACAGACTATCACCACCAATCACATCACTGAACAAGGGCGCTAAACCTAAATCCTCTAAAATAGCGGGCACGAAAGCGATCGGTTTATTCGTGACGACGCCCAGCTGATATCCCTGCTGGTGCAATGCGGTTAGGGTCTCTTTCACGCCAGGGTACAGCACGGTTTTTTCGTGACCATTGTGCTCATAATGGTAATTAAAACGCGTGCGTGCAGTTGCGACCAGCTCAGGGTCAAGCGCTGGATCATGATCATGCGCACGGGACAATGCGCGACGAATCATAATATCCGCACCATTCCCTATCCAACCGGTCACCTCGGCTACACTCACTGTTGGCCGGTCCAAATCCGCCAGCATCATCTGCAGCGCTTGGGTCAAATCGGGCACGCTATCAACCAAGGTGCCATCTAAATCAAATGCAATATAACGCAGGCTCATACGACTTCATTACCTTTCTACTTTTGCCAGTTCGGCACGCATTTCTTCAATTGCGGTTTTATAATCCGGTTGACCAAAAATGGCCGACCCTGCGACAAACATATCCGCACCCGCTTGGGCAACGTCTGCAATGTTATTGGCCTTTACACCGCCGTCAATTTCCAGACGAATATCTCGCCCGCTGGCATCAATACGCTGACGGACCTCACGCAGTTTATCTAAGGTGGTGGGAATAAAAGACTGGCCGCCAAACCCAGGATTGACCGACATCAGCAGGATCATATCGAGCTTATCCATCACATAATCTAAGTGGTGGAGCGGCGTTGCCGGGTTAAAGACCAAACCCGCTTGCATGCCGTGCTCTTTGATCAACTGCAACGTGCGGTCAATATGCTCACTGGCTTCAGCATGAAACGTCACCATGTTCGCGCCCGCTTTAGCAAAATCAGGAATAATGCGGTCGACCGGCTTAACCATCAAGTGAACATCAATCGGTGCGGTGATCCCATAGTCACGTAAAGCCTGACAAACCGGGGCACCAAATGTCAGGTTCGGAACGTAATGGTTATCCATCACATCAAAGTGAATCACATCTGCACCCGCCGCCAATACGTTTTCAACTTCTTCGCCCAATCGGGCAAAGTCTGCAGATAAAATCGATGGCGCAATCAAAAAATCCTTCATAGTGCGGTCGCCTCAATTGCCAAAAAGTCGCCGTAATTCTACCCGATATCGGCCATGAAGTCTTACCTTAACCATGCTTAATCTCAGCGAACACTGGCAAGTGCCAGAGAATTAACTAGAGTAAAAACAGAGGCTGAAAATGGAGGCAGGATGGGCGAAAAACCTAGACTAAAACAGGTAGTGACAAGTGTCGTCGCTGCTTTGTTTGGGGTGCAATCACAACGCAATCGCGAGCGAGATTTCGGCTATGATTCACCGGCAATTTATATCATTACCGGCGTTATCATGATCGGACTCGTCATTGGCGCGCTGCTGGTGATCGTGAGCTGGTTGACGTGAGCGCTTTGGGGCAACAGCGCTTAAGGCGTGGATGGCTGAGGGGAAAAAAGTGCCAATAGCTCATCTACCTTATTACGACCATTGCCATTACGGCTGATGGTACGCTTAACTTTCACCACATTAAAACTCGCGCCACGATATAAACGGCGTGTATAGGGCGTATCGTGATTGGAGATTAATACCGGCACCCCTTGGGCCAACGACGCTTGCTCAGCATGCTCAGCCAGCAAGGCTTGGTCATCCAGCGTAAAACCATTGGTGGCGTAGGTGGTAAAATTCGCCGTAGCAGTTAAAGGCGCGTAAGGGGGATCGCAATAAATCACTGTCCCTTTCGTCGCCCGAGCAAAACTCTCCCCATACCCTTCACATACAAATTCCGCACGCTGGGCCTTTTCTGCAAAGATAGCGAGCTCTTTTTCCGGAAAATATGGCTTTTTGTACGACCCAAATGGGACATTGAAACCGCCTTTTTTATTGTACCGACACAAGCCATTAAAGCCGTGACGATTCATATACAAAAAGTACAGCGAGCGTAAATAAGGGTCTGTGGTAAGGTTAAACTCCCGGCGGACATCTAGATAGCGCTCTTTTTGGTTGTACTCTTGGCAAAAGAAGACGCGCGCATCCGCCACAAAACGCAACGGCGTTTGCTTAATAATATTGTATAGATTGATAAGATCTGGGTTGATGTCAGCCAGAATGTAATGTTCGTAATCGGTGTTTAAAAATACCGATCCAGCACCGACGAAGGGCTCGATAAGCGTGTTCCCTTCGGGAAGATGACGACGAATGTCATCGACTAGCGAGTATTTACCACCAGCCCACTTTAGAAACGCGCGATGCTTTCTCATTGCCCCTGATCTATCTCTGCGGTGTGAAAAGGGGCGGATTGTACCCTATTTTGGCTCATCAATCAGCGGATTTTACTGCCCATTTGCGCGGTTGATTTCACGGTGAACCTGACTAAAAGACTTCACAAACGGCTGCAGCGCCCGTAGATTATCCGCCAATGTCAGTTCCGCACGACGCGCATCCGTGACGCTGGCATAATCACCCAGTAACACCATGTACCAGTCAGCATTGTTGCGTTGGGTTTGATATACCTGAACCCGATCATTGAGTTGGTAGTTAGCGATAAAGTCTGTCGCATCTTGACGCGAACGCAAGGCTGCGAGCTGCAGGGCATAACGCTGGGCAGGTACATCAAGCAAAGCTTGCGCGTCAAAAGATAAGCGATCATCACTGGCCGCTGTCGACGCTGTCTCTGTAGATGCTGCCTCTGTAGACGGCGAGGCGGCGGTATTTTGCGATTGCGCCAGATCTGAGGGCTCATCCGGTGTCGCGGGCGCAGGAATCGCTTGGTTAATCTCGCTAGCAAGTGCTTCCTCAACCGCCTGGGTGCCATCGCCACCGGCATCTTGTTCGTTAATAATGGCGTCGACAACATCATCAGGTAAAACCACTCTCTGGCCCGCATCATTGCGACCGACGGTTAACCCCTCACCGTTGACTTCCTGCGGTAAATTCGCCTGATCATCGGTCACCGCTGCATTCGATCCCGCTACGGTGTCGGTTTGATCCACTGCCGAGTTGCTATCTTGGCCCGTCACTTGCCCATCAAGGGTTTGTGGGTCAGTGGTCGCTTGCTGCTCGTTGAGCAAATCATCCAAGTTTTTTAACCCGTCAGGGAGCATTGTCTCAGCCGACGAGGCGTCATCTTGACTCGGAAAAGCCCACCAGATCGCACCGGCACCCACAATCATCAGCACCACGGCCAACAGCAGCATTAAAAAGGGTTTATTATTTTTCGCGGGCTTTTTATTGTCTTTACTCACAGCGCCTATCTCCTGATTGTCCTTTCCCATGATGGTGCCGGGGTAAACGGTTTGATTAGCAAGCTTGGCTAACCACTGTTTTTTACCCGCTGCATCAATACGTTGCGTGACGGCTAACACATCGATGAACATCTCTTCTTCACCGTCATTAAGCGGCGAAATCTCGAGCTCCAGCGGCTTTTGGTCGTGCCCGTAAGACACCTGACGTAGCCACTTGTTCAACTTTCCTGGCAAGGCAAAGAGTACAACATTGATACGCCAGTGTGCTTGATGCTGTGCATATTGCACCAACGCCCATAGCTCAGACAGTAATCCAGGAGTCAGCCGATGCGCATCATCAATCACAATGAGTGCATCACACCCAGCCCCGTCAAGCATCATCGTCAAGCTATCTAACAGCGGATCCGCTTGATTAAAAACACCGTCTTTGACAATTTGTCGCAGCAAGATAGCACGACGTTGGTCATCGCTTTGTGCCGTATGGCACGCGAGTAAGGCATGAACATGGGCATCCGCCCACTGCTCCATGTAGCGCTCACTTAACCAGGTTTTACCCGCCCCATCAGGCCCGGTGACTTGGATCAGATTCGCGCTAAATCGAGTGATAAATTGCAGTCGAGAAAGGAGCTGGGTTTGGCTTTCCAGATCCAGAGCTAGCGTATCAAACGTGTCTGTCATGCATTCAATGGTTAACCGGCATCAATCACATCAGCGATTAGCTGGTGTGGAACATCTGCAACCACTTGAGCCTGGCCTATCGCCGTTGGTAAAACCAGACGCAACTGTCCTGAAAGCACTTTTTTATCACGCATCATGTGCTTAATAAAAGCATCGTAGTCCATTTCACGGGGAGCCTGCACGGGAAGATGTGCACTTTGTAACAGGGCCGTGATGCGAGTAACCGTTTTTTCATCAATCAAACCATGCTGGCACGCCGTTTGTGCCGCCAACACGGTTCCAGCCGAGACCGCTTCACCATGAAGCCAATTGCCATAGCCCATTTCGGCTTCAATCGCATGACCAAACGTGTGCCCCAAATTCAACAGCGCGCGTACGCCTGTTTCGGTTTCATCTTCGGCCACCACATCGGCTTTGATTTGACAACAACGCCTTATCGCATAAATCAATGCATCAGGAGAGAGCGCGGTCAGCGCCACCATTTCACTGTCAAGCCAATCAAAGAAAGGGGCATCGGCAATCACACCATACTTGATCACTTCTGCCATCCCCGCAGCAAACTCACGACTGGGCAAGGAGCTTAGCACCTGCGTATCAATCACCACCGCTTTGGGTTGATAAAATGCGCCAATCATGTTTTTGCCAAGAGGATGATTAATTGCTGTTTTCCCACCGACGGACGAATCGACTTGCGACAGTAATGTCGTGGGAACTTGAATAAAATCAACGCCGCGCTGGTAACAAGCACTGGCAAATCCAACAATATCGCCAATCACGCCGCCCCCGAGGGCGACGAGCACGACATCACGGTTATAATTATTTTCTAAAAGAAAGGTGTTGATGGTGTTAAACGTTTCGAGCGATTTATACGCTTCACCATCAGGCAAGCTAAGGCAGGCTACATCAGTTGCGCCTGCCCGCTGAAGGGTTGAGACCAGAGTGGCGCCATAAAGCGGCATCACTGTCTCATTGCTAATAACAGCAACCCGACGGGAATGGACGCCCTCAAACAGGCTCGCATCTGCTAAAAGCCCTTCACCAATCGAGATAGGGTAGCTACGTGCCCCTAAGTTAACGTCTATCCGTTCCATGGTCGGGTCCTGTGGTCGGTTATTGCTGCTCTAAGAGCGCCATGATTTGATTTGCCACCACTTTAGCGCTTTGATCATCAGTTCGTACAACGTAATCCGCAATTTCTTGATACAAAGGATTACGTTCTTCTGCCAATGACTCCAGCACTTCACGTGGTTGGTCAGTTTGCAACAATGGTCGTTTCTTATCGCGTTGGGTACGTGCGAGCTGCTTTTCGATGGTGGTTTCCAAATACACCACCACCCCACGAGCAGAGAGGCGATTACGGCTTTCTTTGCTCATAATCGAGCCACCGCCAGTCGCGAGAACGATACCTTGCTCTTCAGTGAGGTCGTTTATCACGTTTTCTTCGCGTTTACGGAAACCTTCTTCACCCTCAACGTCAAAGACCCATGCAATGTCTGCTCCAGTACGATCTTCAATCACTGAATCAGAATCATAGAATTCCATGTGAAGTTGCTGAGCGAGATGACGACCAATTGTGCTTTTACCAGCCCCCATAGGGCCTACCAAAAAGATGTTTCGTTTTTCAGCCATTTTAAGCAATTTTACGCGCGGTTAAATAAGACAACACCGCCCGCAGGCTTAATGTAAAAAGCCCGAGGCGCCAATTCCTCACAGATATTTCGTGATCAGATTAAAAATTATCTCAGGACAGTGACCCCTTTGGCAACACCTAACCTACCCTGTGACGATTTTAGGGGTCACAAAGATCAGAAGTTCGCGTTTTGCATGGTCTTTTAACTGATGTCGAAACAAACCTCCAAGCAAGGGAATATCCCCAAGGAGAGGCACTTTGGTTTCTTTGTTGATCATCGTGTGCTGAAAAATGCCACCTAAGACCACAGTTTCGCCATTTCGCGCCAAGACTTGGGTATTGATCCGTTTGGTACTGATCGACATCGCCTCACCTTTTCCGGCCACGACCGACTTTTCCGGCATATCTTGGGTCAGCTTTAAATCCAGCACCAACGTATTATCCGGCGTGATCTGAGGCGTGACCGACAAACTCAACACCGCTTTCTTAAAAGAGACGGCCACCGCCCCACTGGAAGAAGCTTCTAAATAGGGCAACTCCGTCCCTTGTTCAATATAGGCGGCTTTTTTATTGGTGGTGATTAATCTTGGGCTCGAGACCACTTCGGCTTTTCGTTCGCTCTCGAGCGCAGAAAGCTCCAAATCGAGCAGTAAATCGTTGCCTAACTTAGCCACTTGAAAGGCCATGCTTGAGGCAGAAGGATTGACTGCAGCTAAATTAACATTGAGGAAATCACCAATACTGCTCCCCTCACCGGCGGCTTCATTTAGGCTGTCAGGACCTTGCTGCGCCAAATCGCTATCCCACATGATATTCCCTTCGACCGACGATCCCACCGTGGTTGAGCCGTTGCGATTCAAAAGCCCCCAACGTACGCCAAGCTCGTCGACCGAACCTTGCTCTACCGTGACAATACGCGCTTCGATTTCCACCTGCTTAACCGGCACATCGAGGTGCTGAACCAAGGTGCGGATACGATCAATGTTCTTGTCAATATCGCGAATGATGATCGCATTGGTCCGCTCATCCAGCGACACCGCCCCCCTTGGAGATAACAAGCTCACGCCTTGCGTTTGACCGCGAATTAATGCGGCTACCTCGCTGGCTTTGGCATAATTTACCGTGATAACCGCCGACGATAGCGGCAACAAGGTTTCTGCTTGCTGCGCCATTTCCAAATCCTGCTTTTCTTGCGCCATCAGCTCTCGACGAGGGGCAACAAGCATCACCTCGCCACGTTGACGCTTGTCCAGCCCTTTCACTCTTAAGATAACCTCTAACACGTCTTGCCAAGGCACACCGTCAATCCGCATGGTGATATTGCCCTGAACACTGTCTGAGGTGACTAAATTAAACTGATTTTGCTCGGCAATCAGTTGGAGCACAGCACGAACTGGAATGTCTTGGAAGTTGATCGAAATCGGTGCATTCGGATCAAAGGATGCAGGTGTCGTCGGTTCGGTGGCTTGTATGGTTACCACTAATTGTTGTTTTTGTTGATGGTAATCAAAGGCGATCGCTTGCGCCGCTTGCAGATAAATTTTTGCGTGTCCAGAGGATTGCGACACATCGATCGCCGTAATTGCCGAATCCCTGTCTTGGGTATCGATCCGCTTCATTAATGACGGTTTAATCGTTACCTGCGGTAATCGGATATGGAGTTGATCGGCGCTCGGCTGACGAAAATCCGCCATGATCGCAGGGCTGTCGAAGCCCAAAATCAGTTGCGCCTCTCCCTGAGCAGAGCGGGTTAACTGCAACTGGCTCAAGGTTGTCATCTCCGCAGCCTGAGCGGACGCGCCTATAAAACACACCACGATCAGCGCCACGCGCACAAGCGACCACGGTATAAGGGTATATCGGGCGTTATACGCCGCGAAAATCATCATAACAGTTATCCTTTACGACAGGTTAGGTTCGATTGAAAGCGTCACGGTCCGTTGCTGCCAGCATCCTAAACCATCAGGTAGTGCCTGGTTTATCGCGACATGATCACGCGTCACCGCCATCACTCGGCCGTGGTGTTCACCAAGCCGGTCGCCACGTGCGACTTGCTTGACCATCCCATTCGGCAAAGCAATGAGTGCCTGTTTTTGCCCCCCTTTAGTGAGGCTTCCTTTCATTTCAAGTTGTGCTAAAGGTAAGGTTGAAAGCGGACTGTCACGCCAATGCAAGGCCGGTTGCCAGCAATCACCAGGAGACATCCGTTGTGGGTCCGATGCGATCGATAGAACAAATGGATCGCGCGCTTCTTTTGCAAAGGGGACAGGTTGATAAACACTAGGCGGCGGCATGCGTGTCGCGGTAACCGTCGCTTGCGCTTGCACCTGGCGCATAAACTGATGAATGTCATCATCCGTTTTTTGACAACCACTCAAGATCACGATCAACACAAATACACTGGCTCTTAACATGACGCGTCCTAGTTTGTGGGTTGATTGAGCGCGGGGCGGCCGGTATAGCGATACGTCGTCGCAGACACCGAAAATTGCAATGGCGCCGCAGACGGCGGCTGTTCGGCCTCGCGCGCGAGGACAAAGTCCTGCAATGACACTAAGCGAGTCATCGCGGCAATATCGGCACTGAACGCGCCAATATCTCGATACTGGCCTTCAAGCACAATGTTGATTGGAATGGCGTCTAGCCAGCTTCCTTGCTTTCTCGGCTGCCATGCGAGCGTTTCAAACTGCAACTGGTGACGCATCCCCACCTCGTTCACACCAGCCAGCAGGCCCGCGAGCTCTTCTTCCTCAGGCAATTGCTGAATCAGTCTTGCGTAGCGTTGATTAAGCGTCTCTATTTGCGCCTGGACATCGGGTAACGCAGCCACCTCATGCGCTAACTGTCGATAACGTGCTTTCAGGTGAGACTCTTGCCGGTGAGCATCAAGCAAGGTCGCTTGATTTGGCTGTCCAGCGCCTAACCAGCCGACATACCCCATCACTGTCAGTAAAGCACCCCATAAACTCAGCTTTACCGACCAAGGCGCAAACGGTAGTCGTCGCCACTCCCATGCCATCGAATCCATCACTGTTCGTCCTCCTCGCGCTCCGGTAATTGGGGGGAAACATAGTGTGTCAGTGAAAAGCTCAGTCGAAACCGTTTATTGGGCCCGACGGTGTGATCACCCGTCACTACGGTATCGATATCGAGCGCCTCTACCGCTTGCTGCGCTTCCAACGCGGCCAGCAAACGCGCGAGCTCTGCGTTTGAATTCACCCACCCTTCTAAACGGATATGGCCTTTTTGTTGTGCCAACCGGGTTAAATAGGCACCAGCAGGCATCACCGTCGGTATAAAGTTGAGCACCTCAGTGACATTATTACGCTGTCTTTGCAGTTGATTGACCAACCCGAGCCGTGATTGCAAGGCGCGACGTTTAGTGTCTTGTTGCTCAAAGCGCACTAAGGTTTGTTTAAACTGCGTGATGCCTTGTTCAAGTTGTTGATTACGGTGTTGCTGCCCCGCTATCTGWTAATGCTGCCACTGGATGAATCCCATTCCGATGATCAGTGCGCTCCCCGCAACCGCAAGGGTTTGCAGGATAAAATGGCGTGCCTGTCGACGTTGCACTTGCGCGCGCCAGGGGAGTAAGTTAATCCTCATGAACCGCTCGCTCCTCGGAGCGCAAGCCCTAGCGCCGAGCAAGCATGAGGGCTTAGAGAGGGCGCGCCAAAGGGTTCGCCAGGTTGAATAAACACACGTTGGGCAGATGAGGGGCAGAGAATGTCGCTGGGCCAGTGACCGCTTAGCCATAAGGTTGAGATAGGCACCGCGTGTTCGCTCTCCCCGCGTTGATAGGCATGATCCAAATGTTGTTGTAGAACGCGAGAGGATGCCGTTGCCTCGCCTTCTGAGCCAGATCCTCCTAGCGGCATTGCGACGGTCAAAGATTGTTGGTACAGCCCGCCATCGGATAACGCGCGCACCGCCGTCAACTTGCCGGCATCAAGATGTAGCCATAGCGGTGAAGTCTGTGGTTGGTAGTGACCTATCAACGCATCATAAACTGCTTGCAGCCCATGCTGCTGCGTATCGACAACACTTACCTTTAATCCCACGTCTTTCAACGCCGAAAGTATTGGCGTGAGTGTCTGTTGGCGACAGGCCACTACCTGGTACTGCGCCTGTCCTGGCTGATGGTTCAACGCATGCTGTTTGGTGAAATCGAAGAAAAGACCACTAATTTCCATATTGAGCGCCATGCCCAATGCTTGTCCGACCACGGCTTCCTGCTCGAGAGGATCATCCACATCGGCTGCCATCAGGGTCTTACTGATCACGGTGTCATCCTCAACGCCTACCACTACACTCGGTGACAAACGTTGATACCAGGATACTCGGCTCAATAGTGTGTCTTTTAGCGTTTTCATCGTGGTTGTCAGGGTGTCTTCATCACCAGCGGTCAAGATATGATGCCCGGAAACCTTGAGGGATGAAGAGGACGGGCATAGCGCAATCGCGTGGCTTTCCGTTTGGCCCAAAGCGATACCTAAAACTGCCGAACTTGGAATCATTTCGTGTTAGGCTCCAACGTCAGAGTAAGGTCAGTATTTACAAAACTGTCCTCATCACGGGTTATTTTTTATGCTGGTGCCTTTATACTACTCACGTATGATTATTAAACGGCTAAACGGCAACGAAACGGGAAATCTCAGGTGAAGTTCATAAAGCGTTTGCTTATCTTTGCACTGGTTTGCACAGTGCTTGGAGTCACAACAATCTTTGGGTTTTACCTTTATGTGAAACCCGACCTCCCCGATGTGGCGACATTGCAAGATGTTGAGCTACAAACTCCGATGCAGGTCTATAGCGCGGATGGTGAGTTAATCTCGCAATTCGGCGAAAAACGGCGTATTCCAGTCAAACTCGAGGATATACCTCAACCTATGATTGATGCCTTAATTGCCACCGAAGATAGCCGCTTTTATCAACACCCAGGCATTGATCCTATTGGTATTGTTCGTGCCGCGGCGGTTGTCGCCATGTCTGGCAGTGCCAAGCAAGGGGCCAGCACCATCACCCAACAGCTAGCACGAAACTTCTTCCTGACCAACGAAAAGCGAATTATGCGCAAGATAAAAGAAATTTTTATCGCGGTGCATATCGAACAATTGCTCAGTAAAGAAGAGATCCTTGAGCTCTATTTCAACAAAGTCTTCTTAGGGTATCGCTCTTATGGCGTAGGGGCAGCCGCACACGTGTATTTTGGTAAAACCTTAGATCAACTGACCTTAAGCGAAATGGCCGTGATCGTGGGGTTACCCAAAGCGCCCTCCACCATGAACCCACTTTACTCGCTTTCACGCTCAACCGAGCGACGGAACGTAGTGCTCGGCCGCATGTTGAATGAGGGCTACATTTCTAATGCGGAATACCAGCAAGCGAAAAATGAGCCTATTGTCGCCAGCTACCATGGCGCCGAAATAGAACTCTCAGCACCCTATGTTGCTGAAATGGCCAGGGCTTGGGCGGTCGATGCGCTTGGCGATGATGCCTACACCTCAGGGGTACGTATTTTCACCAGTGTGGATGCGGATATGCAGCGCGCGGCCAATCACGCCGCCATAGAGAATATCCTCGCCTATGACCGACGCCATGGTTTTCGTGGTCCAGTAGCCACGCTTTGGCAAGCACCTAGCGAACGCTGGCAACATCAACGTATTGTTGATCACCTTGCCAAGCAACCCAGTTACGGCCCCTTGGAGCCTGCGGTCGTGACCGATGTCCAAGCACAATCGGCACAGGTTATTGGGCCCAATGGCCGTGAAATCGAACTGCCTTGGAAAGGACTCGACTGGGCGCGACCTTATATTACTGATAGTCGCCAAGGCCCAGCGCCCAAACGTGCTGACGAGTTCCTCGCCAGTGGCCAGCAAGTGTTTATTCGTCGAGTCAATGACAGCTGGCATTTGGCGCAAGTACCTACCACCAATACGGCCTTAGTTTCTATGTCTCCGTCAACGGGGGCAATCAAAGCCTTGGTCGGTGGGTTTAACTTTGTCCACTCCAAGTTTAACCGTGCCACTCAGTCGGTACGGCAAGTCGGGTCGAGTATCAAACCCTTTATTTACTCGGCGGCAGTCAATGAGGGAATGACGCTAGCCAGCCTTATCAATGACGCGCCCATTAACCGTTGGGATCGCAGCCAAGGGGTGGCATGGCGTCCTAAAAACTCACCGCCACGCTATGCCGGCCCGACGCGCGCACGGTTGGGATTAGCCCAGTCTAAAAACGTCATGGCGGTGCGAGTACTCCGCCGAGTGGGGCTCGACGATACGCTAGATTACCTCACGCGTTTTGGTTTCCAACGTGACGACCTACCGCGCGCTGAAGCCATTGCACTCGGCGCAGGTAGCTTAACGCCGGTTGAAATGGCACAAGGGTTTAGCGTATTTGCCAATGGTGGCTATTTTATGGAGCCTTTTATCATTGATCGCGTTGAAACCCCCTTCGGCGCGGAGATCTATCGTGCCAACCCACCGGTTATATGCGACCACTGTGAGCGCAAACCGGAAAAGGCTGACCCGTTTAATGAGCAAAACTTATTGACGGACAATGGCAGTGACCAACCAACACCGCGCAATGCCAAGCAAGTGATTGATGAACAAAATGCGTTCTTGGTGCGCGAAATGATGCAAAGCAACATTTGGGGCGGCGGCGATTGGCGTTATGGCACCGGTTGGAACGGCACGGGCTGGCGCGCTCAAGCGCTTAAACGTCGCGATATCGGTGGTAAAACCGGGACCACCAATGACTCCAAAGACACTTGGTACACTGGCTATGGCCCAGGTATCGTCACCACGGTTTGGGTTGGCTTTGATGATCATTCGCGTGAACTCGGTCGCACCACTCGTAATGCTAATTTAGGCGACGAGCGTCAACCGATTTATGGGGCGGAATCTGGCGCAAAAACCGCAGAACCTGCTTGGATTGACTTTATGCAACAAGCTCTCGCTGACGTGCCAGAGCAAAATAAAGTGGTGCCGTCCGGCATAGTCAAAGTACGGATCGATCGCGAGACCGGACTGCTGACAAGAAAAACCGATCATACCTCGATGTTTGAGTACTTTATCAAAGGCACCGAGCCGACAGAATATGTATCGGATCAGTCTGATGGCAACATTTACGAGTCCAGCACGGAATCCTTGTTTTAACTCGATAAACGCTTAAACCACAACGCCCACATCCGTGGGCGTTGTCACCTCAATGCCAGTATCTTGTGTTAGCGGTGATTTAAGCCGCTCCTTATCGCGGTCATCTGGCCACCAATGGCGTCCGCAAGCTGTTCATATCGTCCTCGTAACGGTGACCCAGGGCGATAATCGAGCGTGATTTGTCGCGACGGCGTCGGTGACGTAATGGGGATATACACCACACCATCGCGTTTATCGGCAGGCACGGACAGCTGAGGCAATAAGGTAATCCCACTTCCTGCGGCCACCATGTTGCGTAACGTTTCTAGGCTGGTCGCGCGGAAACGTTGATCCTCTTGCGCACCGACTTTAAAACAAAAGCCCATGGCTTGATCGCGCAAACAGTGGCCATCGCCCAGCATCAACAAGGTTTCCCCGTCTAACACATCAAGCGCAACTTCAGCACATTCCGCCAACCGGTGCTTTTCGTTGACCGCAAGCAACATCGGCTCATCATAGAGTGGCAGCTCTTTAAGGTGCTGTGTTTCTTCGACAGAGGCCAGGATAACGCAATCGAGCTTGCCTTCTTCCAACTGCTGAACCAGTTGCTGGGTTTGTCCCTCATGAATAAACAGCTCTAAATCTGGGAAACAATCTCGCAGCATCGGAATGATTTTGGGTAATAGATACGGCCCCACGGTGGGAATAAAGCCAATATGTAGGGGGCCGGTCATACTTTCACCTTGCTCACTGGCCAATTCGGTTAAAATTGTGACTTCCCGCAATACGTTACGTGCTTGCTGTACTAACCTCATACCGGCATCGGTGAACAGAACCCGACGACTGGTACGCTCAAGTAAGCTGACGCCGAGTTCATCCTCCAGTTTACGAATTTGGCCACTCAAGGTCGGCTGGCTGACAAAGCAAGCCTCAGCGGCTTTGCGAAAATGTCGGTGTTCAGCCAACGCAACCAAATACTCCAAGTCACGAATGTTCATCGTTGTCTCTTCTATAGGGGATAACTATCAAAACCATAGCATCAAGCGATTAGAGCTATCAATCTTATTTAGCAATACTAGACCCATCAAAACACAGCGAGTCACTTCTCGCTTAATAACTTTAATTGAAAACAAAAGGAACGATTCATGACAGCAACCAAAGAAGGCCAGCCAGTACCACAAGTAACCTTCCGCACTCGCGAAGGCGATCAGTGGAAAGACGTGACCAGCGATGACATCTTTGCCAACAAAACCGTCATTGTGTTCAGCCTGCCAGGCGCGTTCACCCCGACGTGTTCTTCTTCGCATCTGCCACGCTATAACGAGCTGTTCCCTGTCTTTCAACAACACGGCGTTGATGACATCGTTTGTGTCTCGGTCAATGACACCTTTGTAATGAACGCATGGAAAGCCGACCAAGATGCTGACAACATCCATGTACTACCTGATGGTAACGGTGAATTTACCGATGGCATGGACATGCTGGTCGACAAAAATGATCTTGGCTTTGGCAAACGCTCATGGCGCTACAGCATGCTGGTAAAAAACGGCGTGGTCGAAAAAATGTTTGTTGAGCCAAACGAACCAGGTGACCCGTTCAAGGTCTCTGATGCCGACACCATGCTGGGCTATATTGCTCCTGAGCATAAACTGCAAGATTCGATCACCGTGTTTAGCAAGCCAGGCTGCCCATTCTGTGCCAAAGCAAAACAAGCACTGATCGATGAAGGACTTCAGTTCGAAGAAATCATCCTCGGTAAAGATGCCACCACGGTCTCTTTGCGCGCAGTCACCGGCCGTGCCACGGTGCCACAAGTATTTATCGGTGGCCGTCACATCGGTGGCAGCGAAGAGCTCGACACTTACCTAAACCAGTAATCCGCTGTTTGGGCGGCAGCCTTGCCGCCCGTTATTTTCCCAGGAGAAAGCAATGAAAACATTAACGGTTGATGTGGCTGTGATTGGTGGCGGGACCGCCGGGCTCGGTGCCTATCGCGCGGCAAAAGCACAGACAGATAGCGTGGTGATGATTGAAGGCGGCCCGTATGGCACCACCTGTGCACGTGTTGGCTGCATGCCATCCAAACTGTTAATTGCGGCCGCCGAAGCGGCGCACCATATCGATAAAGCGCCCGGTTTTGGTGTCTACCCAGGCGGAAGTACCGAGATAAATGGTCGTGAGGTAATGGATCGGGTTAAACGCGAGCGCGATCGCTTTGTCGGCTTTGTATTGGAAAGTGTCGACGACATTCCCGCCCAAGACAAAATCGATGGCTATGCACGTTTTGTCGATGATCATACCTTGATGGTTGACGATCACACCACTATCCATGCTGACCGCATTGTGATTGCGACCGGCTCACGTCCGAGCTGGCCCGAGGCCTGGAATCACCTCGGTGATCGTTTGGTGGTCAACGATGATATTTTCGAATGGGATGACTTACCTGAATCGGTTGCCGTGTTTGGTCCGGGCGTGATTGGCCTTGAACTGGGCCAAGCGTTACACCGCCTCGGTGTCGAAATGACTATGTTTGGTGTCGGCGGCCAAGTGGGTCCACTCACCGACCCAGATATCATGGCATATGCGGATAAAACCTTCAGCGAGGAGTTTTATCTCGATGCCGATGCCAAGGTTGAAGAGATGATCCGTGAAGGTGATAAGGTCCAAATCCGTTACCGCGACAAAAACGGCGAAAGCCAGTTGCGTTGGGTTGATTACGTGGTTGCCGCCACCGGTCGTCGCCCCAATGTCGACAAACTTAACCTTGACGCGACGAGCATCAAAGTGGACGCACGCGGTGTCCCAGTAGCCGATAGCTACACCCTGCAAACCACCGCAGCGCATATTTTTATTGCCGGTGATGCTAACAACCAAATTCCACTGCTGCACGAAGCGGCTGACCAAGCCAGAATTGCCGGTGACAACGCGGGGCGCGGCAAAGATATCCGTGCGGGACTGCGCCGTAGCAAGCTATCCGCGGTCTTCTCCGATCCACAAATTGCGATGGTGGGCGAAAGCTATAAAGCAATTACCGATCGTCTCGGCCCATGTGGCTGTTTTGAAATCGGTGTGGTTTCCTTTGAGGGACAAGGTCGCTCACGGGTCATGCTACGCAATAAAGGCTTATTGCATGTTTATGCCGAGCAAGGCACAGGGCGTTTCTTGGGCGCAGAAATGATTGGGCCGAACGCCGAGCACTTAGCACACTTACTCGCCTGGGCTCACCAAAACCAAATGACCATTTCGCAAATGTTGGATATGCCCTTTTATCACCCAGTGATTGAAGAAGGGGTACGTACCGCACTGCGTGATGTCAACGCCAAACTCAAACTCGGGCCAGAGATGATCAAACACTGCATGGATTGCGGCCCAGGCTGCTAATTCACTGTCCTTTTCGCCGAACGCTCGGCGCTTTACAGGCAATGCCTGTTGCTTCCCCAAGCACTTGCTTACCTTTTGCCCTCCTTCGCGGAGGGCTTTTTTGTATCCAACGACTCACTGCGCCACAATGGCGTACCGCCCTCACTGACCAAGAGAGCCCATATGGCTTGTAAATATTGTCAATCTGGCATTTGGAAGCAGAAGTTAGGACGCTGCACGCGTTGTATGACCCAACTTGCTGTCATTTCTGCCATACTTTGGCCGTTTTGGTGGTGGGCCTATGCCGACACGCCACGGCAAGTGGAGTCGATTGCCTTGTTGTTCGCCGCCGGCAGTGCCAGCGCCTTGCTCATGCTTCATTTATTGATTTATCCATTTCGGCGCAATAAAAAACCCGCGCCGAAGCACGGGTCGTCAGACACACCAGATGATTAATCAGCCAGATCCGTGGCTTCGTTAATCACATGGAAAATATAGTTTTGCTCCACGGCCCCTTGGAATAACCACGCCATCGGCCCACGTGCCATGATGGCCACATCTTCACCAGAGTGGGTTTCCGAACCGAGCTTAATCAAGGATTGCTGTTTGTAATCCAGCTTACGCACCTGCCCTTCTTGCAAGTTTTCCCGCTCACCTTTGACCGCCCCCGGGCCGTTGCCATAGGTGATGGTGGTATAGGTTTTACCAAAGTCATCCTGATTCAAGCGTCCTTTTTGACGTGACAGGCCGAGAATGGGATTGCCCCGCTCCGCATAGCCGTTCATCACCATGGTGTGAGCGTGGTCCGCGGTAACGATAACCAGAGTGTCTTCTGGGTTGGTTTTCGCTAATGCCACCTTGATGGCATCATCGTAAGCCAACGTATCTTCTAACGCTCGCGCAGCGTTGCCCGCATGGTGAGCATGGTCGATACGTCCGGCTTCTACCATCATCACATAGCCGTCTTTGTTGCGGCTAAGCATATCGATCGCCTTGCTGGTCATGTCCGCCAATGATGGCTCATCTTGGCTTTCACGGCGATCCGCTTCGTATTTCATGTGGCTACTTTCAAACAAACCAAACACGCGTGAAGTGGTCGCCGGATCGATGGCATCAAAACCGGATTTATCGAAAATGTATTGGCCATCAGGGTGGCGGGTTTGCCATGCCTCAATCAGGTTGCGTCCATCTTTACGCTTACCCTTTTTGCCCTCAGGATCGACGCTATCGGCAGGAATAAATTCACGCCGTCCGCCACCGAAGGCCACCTGAAACCCCTCTCCAGCATCAAAGTCGACAAACTGGCTGGCAATGTCGGTGCAGCCTTGGTTTTTGGCAATGTTGGGTAACTTGCTATCGTTTTCCCAATTGCGATCCGCACTGTGCGCATAAGTGGTGGCCGGGGTGGCGTGGGTTAAACGGGCGGTTGAGATCAAACCTAATGCTTTGCCCTTCTCGCCCGCCATTTCAAATAGGGTTTTCGCTTCGTTACCTTTTGCGGTGCTACAAAAACCACGCTGAACGTTATCGTCAACACTGATGATCCCAGCTTTGGTTTTCACCCCAGTAACCATGGCCGTCGCGGTCCCAGCCGAGTCAGGGGTTTGCATGTCGGTATTATAGGTTTTGGCTAGCGCAACATGCGGCAGGCTTTCCATGCCAAGGCGGTTTTCCTCACCGGTTTGCCCCTGCTGCTGGCCCTGATAAATACGCGCCGCTGTGATTGTCCCCACGCTCATGCCGTCGCCGACAAAGAGGATCACATTTTTGGCTTTGCCCGTGATAGGTGGGTTAGCTTTAGCGGCCGCCAATGCCGCTTGCGCGTCTTGATACCAGACATCGTTTTGCTGAGGCACTGCCGCGTGTGCAGCTGCCGCTAATAAGGCTGAGGCCACCGCGGCCGTAAGAATTGTCTTCACCACAAAATCTCCATTATTAACGAGAAAACGCGGGCATGATGATCATTACGCGTGACGCTTCTGTGACAAACCGTACAATGTAACAATTTATAAGCGGCTCATTTTGATGAATTTTTTATGACGATAACACAAAAAAGCTGCGACTTAGTCAGCACGCAGCCTTAGGGAGGGGTAACGACGACGCTGATATCGTCAGGCAATAGACGATGTCACCCTACTCCAACGTAGAGAAGGTTGAGATTGTGGCCGGCCCAGCAATGTTATAGGTTAGCGCCACTTCGTCACAGGCGTGGAAGCGAGGACAGATTTCACAATCTTTCATCACTTTCTCTGGCAATTGCGATTTCGACACTGGGGTAAAGCCCAATTGGGTGAAAAACTCGGGCACCCGGGTGAGGACAAAGACTTGCTCAATCGCCATTTGCTTGGCTTTTTTAATCAAATGCATCATCAACGCCGTACCGTGTCCTTGGCGCTGCCAGCCAGCTTCGATTCCCAAAGAGCGAATTTCTGCCAGCCCTGAGTCGTAAATATACAGCGATCCGCAGCCGGTCAAATCCCCTTGATGCTCAGATACCGCAAACAGGCCAATATTACGCACTAATTCATGACGGTCGCGCGGTAAGTTCTCCCCCAATTTCGCCCAATACACCACCATGCCTTCAATGGTATCGAGGTCGGTGAGTCTTGCCGAGCGCACCGTGACTTTGGGGGTAAAGCGCTTATCCAAGCGCTTTTGCGCTTCTTGAATAGCAAAGCTGACCTGCTCAGGTGCCACCCCACCGAGTGCCCGACGTTGGGCCAGGCAGGATTCAATCGTGAGCATGGCATACACATCATCTTCAATCACCGGTGAGAATTGCTGCAAGGTTTCTAGCGGCAGCGCTTCCAGCGCACACCCTTGCTCAATGGCTGATACCACCGCCACGCCAACAATATGGTGGGCTTCACGGAACGGGATCCCTTTGCTCACCAAATAATCGGCCAGCTCGGTCGCATTGGCATGACCTTGCTGCGCCGCTTGCAAGGTTTTGTCTTTATGGATGGTGATGCCTTCAAAGCACAGGGCCGCCATGTCTAAGCAGTCATGCCAGGTGTCCATGGCATCGAATAGCCCTTCTTTGTCTTCTTGCATGTCCTTGTTGTAAGCCAGCGGCAAGGCTTTCACTGTCATCATCATTGCCGACAAGGAACCATACACCCGACCCGTTCGACCACGTATCAGTTCTAACGCATCGGGGTTTTTCTTTTGTGGCATCAGCGACGAGCCTGAGGTGACGGTATCGGCCAGCTCGATAAACCCGGACTCGCCCGAGTTATAGAAGATCATGTCTTCGGCCATCCGTGACAGATGCAACATCGACATGGATGCAGCAGACATCATCTCCATCACATGATCGCGGTCCGAGACCGAATCCAAACTATTACGGGTAGCCCGTTTAAATCCCAGGTTTTGTGCCAAGGCATCGCGATCAATCGGATACGCGGTGCCTGCCAGCGCCCCCGATCCGAGTGGGCAGGTATCCAAGCGACTGAGCGCATCTTGCAAACGCGTGGTATCACGCTCAAACATCTCCAGATAGGCCAGACACCAATGGGCAAAGGTCACCGGTTGTGCACGCTGCAAGTGGGTGTAGCCAGGCAGCACGGTACCATGGTGCTGACCCGCCACATCCACCAGCTGCTGCTGAAGCTTATCGAGAGACAGCAAGATTTGCTGGCCTTGCTGGCGACACCACAGTTTGAGATCCGTGGCCACCTGATCGTTGCGTGAGCGCCCGGTATGCAGCTTTTTGCCCAAATCCCCGACTTTATCGATCAGTTGCTGCTCGACCCAGCTGTGAATATCTTCGGCCTCTGAGTTTAAGATCTGCTCAGGGTTTTCCATCACCGACAGCTTGAGCTCATTGAGCGCCAGCTCCAATTGCTGTTGCTCGTCATCACTCAGCACGCCCACTGAACGCAAGGCTTTCGACCAAGCAATGGAGCCCACAATGTCTTGCTCTGCTAAGCGATAGTCAAAGCGCAGCGAATCRTTAAACGCTTGAAACCGTTTGTCTGCTGCTTGACTAAAGCGTCCGCCCCATAATGCCATGCTGTCTCTCCTTACTGCTCACGATGCTTTTTTAATTAGGATTGTTTTTGTTTGTTCAGTGTCCGAATCCGGCTCGACAGCGAATACAAACGGATAAAGCCTTCGGCGTGGCTGTGATCGTAGACGTCATCATCACCAAAAGTGGCAAAGTCTTCCGAGTACAAGCTATTGGTCGAGCGCTTTTGTACCACCGTCGCTTGCCCTTTATAGAGTTTGATCACCACCTCGCCCGTTACCGGCGCGGCAAGGGAATTGGCAGCGGCAACAATCGACTGACAAAGTGGCGTAAACCAACGCCCATCATAAATCAGGTGAGAGGCTTTTAAACCGAGCTCCTCACGGAACTGATAACTCTCTTTATCTAGCACCAATTGTTCAACGCCGCGCAGCGCTTCCATGATGATGGTGCCACCCGGGGTTTCGTAGCAGCCGCGGGATTTCATCCCCACCAAACGGTTCTCAACGATATCNATGTTCGGCACCTTTGTCATTCAATAGCGTTAGCACGTCATAAGGCGACATGGACTCACCATCGACCGAGACCACTTCCCCGCTTTGTACTCCCAAGGTGACAAACTCGGGCGTATTGGGCGCCTCTTCCGGCGCGACAGTCCATACCCAGCAATCTTGGTTGGCCGCCGTCCAGGTATCTTCTAACACGCCGCCTTCGGTTGAGACATGCCAAGCATTGGCATCACGTGAATAAATTTTCTCAAGGCTCGCCGTGCAAGGAATATCACGGGCGGCCAAGTAATCGAGCAGGGCTTCACGACTGGTGAGATCCCACTCACGCCACGGTGCAATCACTTTAAGCTGCGGCGCCAGCGCGGAGAAGGTGCTCTCAAAACGGACTTGATCGTTCCCCTTGCCGGTACAGCCGTGGCAGAGTGCATCCGCGCCAACCTCAAGGGCACATTCGACCTGCGCTTTGGCAATGATAGGACGCGCCATAGAGGTGCCAAGTAGGTACTTGCCTTCATACACCGCACCGGTTTTCAGGCTGGGATAAATATAATCCGCCACCATTTCGTGTTTTAGATCGGCGATAAAACACTGTGATGCCCCCGAAGCGAGCGCTTTTTGCTCAATGCCTTCGAGCTCTTGTTCGCCTTGACCGACGTCGGCGACAAAGGCGACGACTTCACAGTCATAGTTTTCTTTTAGCCAGGGAATGATGGCCGAGGTATCCAATCCACCCGAATAGGCCAGTACCACTTTGTTGACTTTGCTCATCTTGCTCTCCTTAAATCATGATGCGACGGTTTGAGTAGCGTCGTTATACGTCTTATTAACTGGCGCTAAACCGGGTGCCGATTTGCTGGCCATCGAATAATTGGGTGAGTTTTTCTGGGTAACGCCAAGTGGCAATCTCCACCGGTTTACCCAGTTCGCGGGCGGCGGCAAACGCCGCGTTGACCTTGACCACCATGCCATCGGTGATCACGCCTTTTTCTATCAGGTGTTGCGCATCCAGCTCGGTCAAACAGGGCAGTAGATGGCCTTTGCCATCCAATACACCACTGACATCCGACAGCAGCACTAGCTCCGCCCCGAGGGTGGTAGCCACCGCGACCGCTGCTTGGTCGGCATTAACGTTCATCAGCTCACCTTGGTCACTGATGCCAATCGAGCTAATAATGGGGACACAATCTGCGGCCAGTACCGCCTGCAGCAGGGTAGGATCGCCGGCGCTGGCTTCTCCCACCGCACCCAGCTCAGGGTCCAACTGGCTGACCTGACACAGGCCACCGTCGGCCAAGCTTAAGCCACAGCTTTTAATGTTTGCTTTACGTGCTTGGGCTAACAGCAACTTGTTTGCTGTCCCTGCCAACGCACCGGTGACATAATCAATCTGGTCGGCTGGCGTGACCCGTAAGCCTTGTTTTTTCACGCTAGTGAGGGCGAGCTTTTTGAGCAGATCATCGACCAAGTAACCGCCACCATGCACCAGCACTAACGGGCGCTCCGCCTCACTGCGATAGGCATTGATCGCGCCGAAAACCTTGGCGAGGGTCTCGCTGCAGCTCAGTGCCGCGCCGCCTAATTTAATCACTAATGGCGTTTTCATCCGTTTCTCCTAGACAATCGCGGTAGTTTCGGCAAAGCCAAACTTCAGGTTTAAACACTGCACGGCTTGGCTGGCCGCGCCTTTAAGTAAATTATCAATCGCACTGGTAAGGATCAGATGCCCATGCGCGGCCTGATAGCCAATATCGCAAAAGCCGGTATGTTGCACCGCGTGTAGCTTGGCCACCTCACCGGCTGGGAGCACCCGTACCAAAGGCGCCTCTTGATAGGCGTGAGAGAGTGCCTGCCCCACCTCCGCCTCACTAACACCTGGCGCTAATTTGGCGGTAATGGTGGCAAGAATGCCGCGTTTGTAGCTGCCAAGGTGCGGGGTGAAAATCACCGGCGTATCTAGGTGTGCGGCAATCTCTGGCTGATGACGATGAGAAAACACCCCGTAGGCATGCAGGCTCACTTCGCAAAAACTGTTGGTCAGACTCGCTTTGCGCCCCGCGCCCGTCACGCCGCTGGTAGCATTAATCACCGGCCACATTTGTTTATCCAACAAGCCTGCATCCAGCACAGGTTTGAGCGCTAATTGACTGGCGGTGGGGTAACACCCAGGTACGGCGACTAGCTGCGCTGCTTGCAATGCCTCACCCTGCCACTCGGCCAAGCCATACACGGCTTGCTCAAGCCATGTCGGCGATTGGTGCGCAAAACCGTAGTGTTCGGGATAAAAATCGGCTTGATTGACCCGATACGCCCCCGACAAATCAAACACCACGCAACCTTGAGCCAGAAAAACCGGCGCCAATTCATGACTGACCGCATGCGCGGTGGCTAAAAACACCACATCAGCTTGCTTGGCGACATCCTGTGGCGAGGACAATGGCATCAGTGGCATATCCACCACGCCACGCAGTTGCCCGTGCAACGCGCTCACAGGACGATTAGCGTCTTCACTGCCTGCCGAGACATATAAACCGACCAAGTGCAATTGCGGATGGCGATGGACAAGGGCGACAAGCTCGGCTCCTGTGTAGCCACTGGCACCGACAATAATGGTGTTAAGTGTCATGGGTGTCTCTCTTTATGGATATTTAAGGCGTGCTGCGGGGCAGCATAGTGTCGAGGGCGTAGCGGATAGCCACGCAAAGCAGGCTAGCGTCGTCGAAGGGCAAGGATATTG
>NZ_MUFH01000499.1:0-1082 GCF_001996115.1 Salinivibrio sp. MA427 | reverse complement strand
CGACTAATTCATGTTCGCTCAGTTCATCGTCTAAGCGCTCTTGGCTCATCACCGCCATTGCCAGCAAAAATGCCAAGCGCTCGGGCGGCAGCTGAAGTGCAAAGTTATTATGTTTAACCCAACTGACCAATTCCGGTACGGTCTGAGCGTCGCCTTCCCTATGCTGAGAAGACTGAGCCTGATCACTCATCGGTTGTCCTTGTTTTCATCTTGATGGCTGGAGGCATTATGTTGTCCCCATACATGAATATATCGCCCTAGAGACACAAACGGCTCTTGGCGGCAAAGTTGCTGCTCCAACGCCAGCACCTGCTCAAAGGTAAAATCACCAATATTGGTATCGCGCATGTAGTCATGAAACGTGCGCACCCCGGTTTTACCTTTGAGGCTAATGCCACTGTCTTGCATCCATTGATAGACACTGTCTGGCTGCAACCCTTTGGGCGGCTGCAGTTTAAACCGTTTACGGTGCGGCATTCCCTGTTCAACATGGGTCAAGTTGCCACAGACGAGGTTTTTAAACAGCAATCCGGTTTGGTTATAAAACATCACGGATGCAACGCCACCCGGCCGTAAATGGCTGAGCAAATCTTTTAGCACTTGCTCAGGAGCGGCGACCCACTCCAATACCGCGTGAAATAAAATCACATCCGGGGGTGACGCCAAATGCTCACCAATGGACTGCACCGAGGAGTGGACCAGCTGATACTGCGCAAGTAAGTCCTGTTGTTCAATCTCCTGACGCGCCAACTCGAGCATTTGTGAAGAAAGATCACACAAAGTGACCCTGTGACCTCGAGCGGCCAGCGGTTGTGAAATCGGTGCAACGCCGCCACCCGCATCCAAAATATGGAGTGGTTGATCCGGCGGAAAGCACTGCAACATCTGCTCGATGTCGTGCCAAATTACCGCTTGACGGATTTCGCCTTTGCCCGATCCATAAATGTTTTTAACAAATTTGTGGGCGATGTCGTCGAAATTTTTATCCTCAGTCACAATGGCATTCGTTATCATTGAGTGGTATGAAGGCTTATTCTGTCACAAGCCTTACGTTAATAAAGGTTTATGGCATTATTTGTGCC
>NZ_MUFH01000498.1:0-1091 GCF_001996115.1 Salinivibrio sp. MA427 | reverse complement strand
GCCCCTAATCGTAAAATTAATCATTATGACACCAGCTATCATCATATCCTGGAGTCGGTGGATCATTCACTGAAGCGTTTGGGGGTGGAAAAGCTCGACGTGTTATTGTTGCATCGCCCTGATGCATTGATGGACGCGGATGAAGTGGCAGAGGCGTTTACAACGCTTCGCTATCACGGAAAAGTCGCGCACTTCRGGGTATCAAACTTTACGCCGTCACAATTTGATTTATTGCAATCTCGCTGGGACGAATCGCTCGTCACCAACCAGGTTGAAATCAACCCGCTACGTTTTGATGTGATCCACGATGGCACGCTTGATCAGCTTCAGCGTCTTCAGATAAAACCGATGGCGTGGTCATGCCTTGCTGGCGGTGAATTATTGACGGGTGAGTCACAACAGGCTGTCCGTGTGCGCGAAACGCTTAGCACTATTGGTGAGGAGTTAGGCGGCGCGAGTATCGATCAAGTGATTTATGCTTGGGTGATGCGGCATCCATCGAAACCATTACCCATTATAGGCTCGGGGAACATTGAGCGAGTGAAAGCCGCTAAACAGGCTTATGATCTTAAATTAACGCGTGAGCAGTGGTATCGCATATGGGTCGCTTCGAAAGGGCATAACGTGCCTTAGAGCGAAGGTGTTGGTCATTCGTGCGAAGGCGTTGATCAAGGGAAAAATCAACAGACGGTACGTGGTGCCGTCTTTTTATTTTCCGATGAGTAATGGCGACAAAAAGCGTTCAATCCATGGCTTTTCTGGCGCCTTGCTGGCAGGTTGACCGGTGGAGACGTCCTGTTTACCCGCCGGTAGCTGCTATTTTTTAGCCTGAGACATGGAGTGATGTGAGGTAAGCGCAGACACCTCTAGCATCGGTGCAGCATCAATATCGTCTGCATTCATCATTGATGAGATACGTTGGACAGAGGACAGCAGCAGAGATTGTTCCCATTCTTCTAGGTTTTGAAAGCGTGAGATAAAGTTCTCCTGCAGTGGCTTAGGGGCTTGCTCCAATGCCGCTTCCCCTTGTTCGGTCAGGTGTGCGTGCACTTTACGCTTATCAAGCTCGCTCCGGACACGCAAAATCAGCC
>NZ_MUFH01000497.1:0-1099 GCF_001996115.1 Salinivibrio sp. MA427 | reverse complement strand
AGTAAAATGCAACAAGCGCTTGGCTGGACACCGGTCGAGACTTTTGAAACGGGATTGAAAAAAACGGTTCAATGGTATTTAGACAATCAAACCTGGTGTCAAAATGTTCAGGATGGTAGCTATCAAGGTGAACGTTTAGGCGTCAACTAGTTTTCGAATCACTAGTTCTATGCCTTAGCTTTTCCTAGGGCATAGAACCTAGAACCTAGGACTATTTTTTATGAAAGGTATTATTCTCGCCGGTGGTTCAGGCACGCGCCTTTATCCGATCACAATGGGCGTCTCTAAGCAGCTATTACCCATTTACGACAAGCCGATGATTTATTATCCGCTATCGGTGTTAATGCTCGCGGGCATTCGTGAGATTTTGATTATCACCACCCCAGAAGATCAAGCCAGTTTTCAACGATTATTGGGTGATGGTAGTCAATTTGGTGTTCAGCTTGAATACGCAGTGCAGAAATCACCTGACGGCCTTGCGCAAGCCTTTATCATCGGTGAAGAATTTATTGGCGACTCGTCAGTCTGTTTGGTATTGGGTGACAATATTTTCTGGGGGCAAGGGTTTCGGCCTAAGCTGCAGCAAGCTGTTTCTAATGCAGATAATGGGCAAGGTGCAACCGTGTTCGGTTATCAGGTGAAAGACCCTGAGCGTTTTGGTGTGGTTGAATTTGATGAAGCCCAACGTGCCATTTCGATAGAAGAGAAGCCGAGTCATCCGAAGAGTAACTATGCTGTCACGGGCTTGTATTTTTACGATAATGATGTGATTAAGCTAGCGAAAGAGGTACAGCCTTCAGAAAGAGGTGAGTTAGAGATCACTTGCCTGAATGAGATGTACCTGAAGCGCAAAAAACTCAATGTTGAATTACTAGGTCGTGGCTATGCGTGGCTTGATACGGGCACTCATGAAAGCTTGTTAGAAGCTGCTCAATTTGTTGAAACGATCGAAAAGCGTCAAGGTTATAAAGTCGCTTGTTTAGAAGAAATCGCATATAGCCAGCAATGGTTGTCCACTGAACAAATGGCAGCGCGTGCTGAGTTAATGGCCAAGAATGGCTATGGGCAATATTTACGATCGTTACTAAAAATATAATAT
>NZ_MUFH01000496.1:0-1104 GCF_001996115.1 Salinivibrio sp. MA427 | reverse complement strand
ACTGCTATTCCCGTTTGTTGGGATACTGATTGGGTTAAGTATTGTTCTGAAAAACCCAGTGTTTGTCGGCGATCTTGCAGATAAAGAGGGCCTTTATTACCAAATACTAAAAGTCATCGAAGAAGGAGGATGGACCATCTTCCGTAACATGGCGCTGCTTTTTGCTATCGGTTTACCCATAGGTCTTGCCAAAACAGCACATGCTCGAGCAGTGATGGTTGTGCTTGTGTCCTACCTGACGTTTAACTACTTCGTTAATGCAATGGGAGGCTTTTGGGGCGAGTTTTTTGGTGTTGATTTCTCACAGGCTATCGGCGGCACATCAGGACTTACAGAAGTGGCTGGTATCAAAACGCTCGATACCGGGATTTTTGGCGCCATCATTATCTCGTCTCTGATCACCTGGATCCACAACCGCACGTTTGAAAAAACATTGCCGGCCTATTTAGGTATCTTTCAAGGTGCGTCTTTTGTCGCCATGTTGTCATTCTTCGCGATGATCCCAGCAGCTTGGCTCACTCTTTATATTTGGCCTTCCATTCAGCAGGGCATCCTTAGTCTGCAAACATTCATGTTGGAGTCAGGGTCGTTTGGCGTATGGCTATACACCTTTCTCGAACGCATTTTAATCCCAACTGGCCTGCATCACTTCATCTATACGCCGTTTGTCTTCGGCAATATCGCGACACCAAATGGCATCACCGCTGATTGGTTTATGAATCTCGAGAGTTTTACTCAATCGTCAACGGCGATGAAAGATCTCTTTCCCGCGGGAGGCTTTGCCTTACACGGCAACTCGAAAGTCTTTGGTTGTGTTGGGATTGCCATGGCGATGTATGCCACTGCCAAAACCGAGAATCGTAAAAAGGTTGCTGCGCTTCTCATTCCCGCGACGCTCACGGCGATGCTGGTGGGTATCACTGAACCACTCGAATTTACGTTCCTTTTCATTGCACCTTGGCTGTTCGCCATTCATGCGCTCCTTGCTGGCACCATGGCGATGATGATGTATAGCTTCGGCGTGGTTGGAAACATGGGGGGAGGATTAATCGAGTTCGTCACAGGGAATTGGATACCGTTACTCGGCAACCACACCAGTATGGT
>NZ_MUFH01000495.1:0-1105 GCF_001996115.1 Salinivibrio sp. MA427 | reverse complement strand
TCCTAGTAGTTAATTTCTCAAAATGAATATAAAGTCAAAAATTAAGAGTAAATAACCACAAAAGAGCCATGCATAGACTTGGCTAACAGGGAGAAGAGTGGGAAAGAGAGTGGATAGAGGGGGAAACGGCGCCGCACTATTCCTATGAGGCGCCTTTGGTGATTAGCGTTTTTGTCGCTGCGCAAGCATCGGCAGTACGTGTTGATCGCCTGTTGCTAATAGCGCTTGACCGAGACTCTCGTGCCATTGCGGCCATACGCGATACACATAAGGGTCTTGGGCTTCACCAGGATTAAAGCCCCCGATAAAGGCATCACGCATCGCTTTCAGCGCTTTGTCTTGGCCGGTGTCACTGTTATCGAAGCCTTTTTTGCCATCTCGGGCTTTTATCCCGGCCCCGACCGTACTTGGCAGATAAGTAAGCGGCTGATTCAGGCCATTTTGATAGTCTTCAACCAAGGCTTGTAGATGTGCAAGCGCGTCACCTTTGCTGAGTGGGGAAAACTCGATGGTTTCTTTCACGCCCACCAACGTGCTCGGCACCGCTTCGCCCATCGCGCATTGGCATAAATGATCGATCCATACCGCAAGCTGATGACGCACGGTCAGATCGCCGCAATGAAACCGCACCAAGCTGTCTTGATAACGCCGATTAAGCCAACCTTGCACTTGCACCTCACCTAGCGCGGTGGTGAGCGTCAAATTTAGTTCAAGATCGGGGCGCGGCGCGGCGAGCAAAGGCGTTAAACGTTGGTACATATCACGGATCACCGTGACTTGCGTATCCAAGGTCAGTTCGCCAAAGTACGCCAAAGGCAACTTGCCCTGGCCACGCTGTCGGGCCATAAAATCCTGCACACTTTGGGGACTGTCATCGGTTTCAATAAAGTGCGCTAACAGCTGATCACGCAGCTGAAAGCGGTGCAAGGTATCTAAACTAAAGGGTTCGAATTCTTCTAGCGGCGCTTCTAACTGCTCAAAGAAGACTTTCAAGCGGCGTTGGAAAAAATAGCGCACGGGCAACCGCCAAAAGCGCTGCAACTCAGCTAACTCAATCACAGGATCCTGGTGGCTGTCCGGATCAGGGCTTAACGCATCGCCAATA
>NZ_MUFH01000494.1:0-1116 GCF_001996115.1 Salinivibrio sp. MA427 | reverse complement strand
TATTAAGAGAGATTCCCAATGGGACGAAGTTTTGAAGTTCGTAAAGCGTCAATGGCCAAAACCCAAGGCGCAAAAATTAAGGTTTACTCAAAATACGGTAAAGAGATTTACGTATGTGCTAAAAATGGTGGCTCAGATCCAGAGAGTAATCTATCACTGCGCCGCTTGATGGAAAAAGCCAAAAAGGATCAAGTGCCTGGGCATGTCATTGACAAGGCACTTGATAAAGCTAATGGCTCTGGTGGTGAGAACTATGAAGTGGCTCGGTACGAAGGGTTCGGCCCTGGTAGCTGTGCGGTGATTGTTGATTGTTTAACCGACAACAACAGCCGTACATACATGGATGTTCGCCAATGCTTTGTCAAAAATGATGCGAAAATTGGTACACCGGGCGCGGTGTCTCATATGTTTGAACATCAAGCGGTGTTTCAATTTCAAGGCACAGATGAAGAAGGCACGCTGGAAGCCCTGGTCATGGCTGATGTGGATGTCTCCGACATCGAAGCAGACGAAGGGGTGATTACGGTTTTCGCGCCTCATACAGAGTTTTTCAAAGTGAAAAATGCGCTGAGCGACTTTCTTGGCGACACGCCGATTGATCTTGAGGAGATCACCTTTGTCCCTCAAATCGATACTGAGGTCAGTGGCGATGATGTTGAACGTTTTGAAAAGTTCCTCGACATGCTTAATGATTGCGACGACGTACAAAACGTCTATCACAACGCTGAGCTAGTATAGTTCCGTGCTTGACACACTAGAGCGCCTCACCTCAGAGATGGCGCTCTATTTTTCATCAAGTTGGGTTAATAACATTTGTGAGAACAACGCCCAACTCTGACGAAACCGATCCTCGCCTTGCGATAAATAGCTTTGTAAGCCCGCCCCGAGAAAGAAAGCGTCCACTACCCGAATTGCCGTATCTATCTGATACTGCGGAATCTTCCCTTGATAAAAGTACTCAATTGCTCGGGTATATTCGGTTAAGCCGTGCTGAGAAAAACGTTGTATTGCCGCACGAAATTGCCCATCAAATAATGCTTGAGTCGTGAAGCTATACATCGCCTTCATCGCATAAGGCTCGCATTGCATGGTCAGGTATAAGGTATCGCCTGTCAC
>NZ_MUFH01000493.1:0-1118 GCF_001996115.1 Salinivibrio sp. MA427 | reverse complement strand
CACCAGTAAGGTTACGCCTGTACCCACTAAAAATAGTACCAGGCCGGCCAATATCACGGGTTTACGCCCCACTCGGTCAGACACGGCACCATAAATGAACTGCGATAATCCGTACGGAATCAAATAACAGGCCATGACTGCTTGTAACCGTGACGGTGACACCGCAAAGTCCGTCGCCATCACGCCAATAGAAGGTACATACATGGTTTGGGTCATTTGCCCAACCGCTGCCAACATCACGATCAATAGCAATAGCTTGCCCATAGGCATTGCCGAGGACATACCAACACTCCTAAAAATTATTATGCGAAATAAACATTGAAAACGAAACAAGATTGAGGTTAAGGACATAACCTCCGAGAACACCTTGTTTACGGTGAGGGAATGATAGGCTTTGCAGGCAAGGTAAGCAATCGACGTTTAGCGTCACCACCCCGATTCTTTGTTATATTAAAGATTAGTTTATCTAATCCTAAATCCAGCGACGCACCTGTGCTTTGTAGGCTTCAAATTCATCGGGCCATTGGCTCAACAAGCGATACTCTTCGGCAGGAATAAATGTGGCAGACAAGTAAGCCATAAAAGCAGGGATCATCCCCCAGCACCATAGCGCATTAAAGTAGAACCCGGCGGCAACAATGATCAATATCATCGCCAAGTACATTGGATTACGGCTATAAGCGTAGATGCCTGTAGTGACCAGCGCGGAGGGGGCTTGTAGCGGATCGACAGTGGTGTGATGACGATGAAACGCCCATTTTGCCGCCAGCAATAGCCCTAAGGCAACGACAAACGGTGCAATCGCCCAGCTGGGGCTGCCTAGCTTAATATCAWAAGGAAAGTAATACGTTAATGCAAGCCCGCCGCCAATTGCCGCTAACATGGCAACGGGAGGTAAAGGGGGAAAGAGATAGCGCCAAGCCGGTACACGCATAACTCGTCCTTGAGTGATGACTGATATAATAGCGAAACTCTAACCAAAAAAGGCAGCCACTGTCACTGCCTTTTTGCCAAATTACGAGGCGTTAACGCTTAATATTCAGTCTTGCTCAAGATTGAGACGATGCTTGCCGTGTTCGATCTTGGCTTTCAGATAATTACGGTTACCATCTTTAAGG
>NZ_MUFH01000492.1:0-1118 GCF_001996115.1 Salinivibrio sp. MA427 | reverse complement strand
ATAAATACCATGACTATAGTATTGTACGCGTATACGCGGATGCAACCGCGAAGTGCAACACTCTCGTTTGCAGCCTAACATAACTTGTTAAAGATAACGCTAGGCTGCCTAAAACCAAGACATTTTCTTGGTCGAGCATTCAAGCGGACCACAGCTTGCATCACCTCTTCTTCAGTGATTTCACGCAGGTCAGTGCCCTTGGGAATATACTGCCTGAGCAGCCCGTTACTGTTTTCGTTTAAACCTCGCTCCCAGGCTGAATAAGGATGAGCAAAGTAAATCTCTGTCTCTAATGCCTCGGCTATCGCCTTATGTCCGACAAATTCTGAGCCATTATCTGCGGTGATTGTGTGCACATGCGCGGAGTACGGTCTAAGTAGCTCAATGGTGGCATCACGGACGACATCAGCGTTTTTGCTGCTCACCTTTTTTACCAAGTAAAAACGACTGGTTCGTTCAGCAATGGTAACAAGTGCGCCTGTACCGTGTTTGCTCAAAACAGTATCGATTTCCCAGTCATCAAAACGCTCACGGGTATCCACAATGGCTGGCCGCTCATCGATAGAGACAGGCTCTGGTATCACACAGCGCTTGCTTGTTTTGCCCTTACGATAGCGTTTGTGCCCTTGACGCAATGACTTATACAGTTTGCCGCCAGTCGCTTTATCCGTTGCCACATATTGATAAATCCATTCATGGCTGACAGGCATGCCCAACCGCGTGCTTACATGGCTAATCTGCTCTGGGCTCCAATCAACGTTCAGGCAGAGTTTAACAAAGTCGATTGTCATCGAAGGTATGCGCCTTTTGGTGGCATGTTACGTCGACTTGTCGCTAGCTGCTGAGCTTGAGCAGGCTCGTAACGGCCGTCTGGTAATCGGTTCCTACTTAGCTCTCTCGATATTGTTGATTTTGACTTACAAAGGGTTTCGGCAATGACTGTTTGTGAACAGCCACGGGCCAAAAGGACAGAAATCTGGTATCGTTGTCCTTCGGTCAACCGCTGGTAACTCATGGTAATCACGTTTTGATTTTGGCGATGAGAAGCGTACCAATATCGACATCACCGAGTTAAGAAAGAAAAACAAACCCTTTATTATCAATAATTTAGCATAAAC
>NZ_MUFH01000491.1:0-1120 GCF_001996115.1 Salinivibrio sp. MA427 | reverse complement strand
AAGGTAACATTAACCCCTTTACCTTGCAACTGGTGCTGACGGCGACGCGCGCGTTCTTCTGCACTGGCATCCAAAAAGATTTTAGCCGCCGCTTTCGGGAACACGACCGTTCCCATATCACGTCCGTCAGCAATCAACCCCGGCTCACCAACAAAGGCGCGCTGGCGGCGTAATAATGCTTCACGTACCCGGGGTAACGCAGCCACTTTTGAGGCTTGGTTGCCTACCTGCTCGGTCCGCAAGGTCCCGGACACATCTTCGCCTTCCAGGATCACTTTCACCAAGTCTCCTTCGGCCAAAAACTGCACGTCTAAGTTGGCGGCCAGTGGCACCAGTGCTTCTTCCGATTCGGTATCAACGTCATGATGAATCGCTGCGAGAGCCAGTACCCGATAGATAGCTCCTGAGTCGAGCAGGTGCCAACCGAGCTTTTCAGCCAGTCGCATACATAGGGTTCCTTTTCCTGCACCGCTTGGTCCATCTACTGTAATGACAGGCGCCTGTATCGGCATAAATCTCTCCACGTTGGTCTCGATCGCTCAACGCGCCCGTTTTGTCACATCATGCTTGTTAGTCACATGATGCTTGTTAGTCGCATCAGGCTTTTGCTTGCATCACGCTTTAACGAAAACGGGCGGTTGTATAATTCGGTGCACATTATAGAAGAAATGGGCAAGGAAATCATTGCTGCTGACTCAATATCAGCAGCAATAAAAAAACCTTACGCTTTATCATCAGTCAGCGCTGATCGCCGCTAGCTTGTCGAAGTAATCAGGAAAAGTTTTTGAGGTGCAACCCGGGTCATTGATGGTAACGGGCGTATCACTGAGTGCCACCAGCGAAAAACACATCGCCATGCGATGATCGTCATACGTGTCGATTGCCGCATGCTTAAGTTGCTTAGGTGGCTCAACATACAGATAATCGTCACCTTCTTCGACCACGGCGCCGAGTTTTTTCAACTCCGTTGCCATGGCATAAAGTCGATCGGTTTCTTTGACTCGCCAATTATACACGTTACGAATGCGCGTCGGTCCGTTTGCGAATAACGCCGCAACACCAATGGTCATCGCGGCATCGGGAATATGGTTAAAATCCATATCCACGCCTTGTAGCGTAT
>NZ_MUFH01000490.1:0-1120 GCF_001996115.1 Salinivibrio sp. MA427 | reverse complement strand
CTATACACTATTGCTGGAAAGTATTCGGCGTATTACCCCGAGCCTGTTCTCGCTCTGGCGGCGCAAAGGTTTTAAGGCCGTATGGCAACACATCAACGGCACCTTTTTGTGTGTGTTATTAGCCGGAATTTTAAGCAGTATCGCAGGTTTAGCGAAGGGCATTAGTTGGATGCTGGCCAACCATCCCATCCCTCTGTGGTCGTTTTTCTTTGGTCTTATCATTGCGTCAGCACTGCATATCGCCAAACAGCTCCCCGCCCCTAAAATCACGCTAAGAACGGTACTCGCCGCGCTTATCGGTATCGGCTTTGCGTATTGGATCACCGTCGCTAATCCGTTGCAATTGACAGCCAGCCCTCTCACCGTCTTTTTATCCGGCGCCATTGCCATATGCGCCATGATTCTACCTGGGATCTCGGGCAGCTTTATACTGTTACTGCTCGGCATGTATAGCCCGATTCTAGACGCGGTACATCAAGGCCAATGGGATATGCTCGGCTTACTCGCCTTGGGTGCCATCGTCGGCTTATTGAGTTTTTCTCATTTACTGTCCTGGTTATTAGAGCGTTTTTATGCAGTAACACTCGCCTTCCTTACCGGTTTAATGTTAGGCACATTGGGTAAAATTTGGCCTTGGAAACATACTCTTACCTGGCGGACTAACTCATCGGGTGAACAAGTCCCTTTGATGCAAGATAACCTTCTACCGGGCGCGTACGAGGCAATCGTGGGACATCCGGCACAAGTTGGCCTCGCGGTGATTGCCATGATTACGGGCTTTGTGCTGGTATTGCTGTTGGAGCGCTTCTCGCCTAAACAGGACTAAACCATGAATGTTTCATCCTCACGCATGCCCGTGAGTCGCCGTTTATTGATCCCCGCCAGTATCATTATGCTGGTGGCGCTTGCGTTTTTTACGCCAACTTGGCTAACCACTTTTGTTGAAAGTGAAAACAGCCCGGCATCCGCATCAACACACTCATCCGTGCTAACAGATGCGTGCGTGCTCAATCAGCAGACTTGCCAGTATAAAGGCTACCAAGCATCACTCGCTGAGCCGACGGTGCGCCCTATGAATGCAAATAGACTGACGGTCATCAGCCCCGAACCACTCGCGCGA
>NZ_MUFH01000049.1:0-12645 GCF_001996115.1 Salinivibrio sp. MA427 | reverse complement strand
GAGCACCACGAGGCGACGTGGTTGATAGCGTTCAAGCAGGGTGCGGACGTACTTTTTACCAAAAGAACCAGTACCGCCGGTGATCAGAATGGATTTACCGTTAAACATAGGACGCCTTGTCACTAACTGTCGGGAATACAGGCAGTTTAACTGATCTGAGCAGGATTTGGCGATTCGCTACCAAAGATGATCGTCAAACCGATCCTTTTATGGTTAAAAACGTTCGCGATCTTGCCCTGAACCATCATGCCAAAGCTGGCCTTAGCACTACTAAAAGCAAACTCGTGTAACACACAAAATAACCTGAGATGTCATTCCAAATAATCAGTATTATCTTTTTTGAGACAAGTAAAAAATTTATTCCGGTGTAACATGCGTCTTCAATGGCCGCTTTGCCAGGTTCTTTGGAAAAAGTATCAGGTCTTTTTAAGAAAGGTGAAGACTCGTTTATCTCATAAGTCGCTTCCCCGTAAAAAGGATATAACCATGCGTTACATCGCACTCGCTATATTACTCATCCTCGTCGGCTGCAAAGAGGACAGCAAACCGATTGCTGRCGGGTCATCGCCGATAGAGACGCCTGCTCCTGGTGACTCGACGCGCATAGAGAAAACCCCAGCGCTGACCGCTGAGCTCCAATCGAAAGAGACAATAGATGAGCAATTAGGTTTATTGTACGAGAAGTATGAACACCTGATAGACAGAAGCGACTCTGTTGCAGGAARAGATGAAAATGGTGACGGGATTAGAGATGACATTGAAGCGTTCCTTAACGCGCTTGAAGTTARAGAGCCGGTACGTAAYGCCCTAAARCAARATGCMCGTYAKKCGCAGAAAARCCTGTATTATGATTTCAGTCAAGATACTCACGCGAACCGRAARAAAGCATWTGAAATCAGCGAAGAATACAACAAAGTYTTGGCGTGCAAGAAGTTTGTCGGCATTCCAGTAGATGACCGTATAGATACGTCCGAGACTATAGAATCTTTAACCTATAATACCAAAAAAAGAACCAGGGCTTACCTTGAGTATAATCATTTACTTGATGGCTCGACCTCAATAATGCTTGACGCTAAGGAGGAGTACTGTGAATAAACAGCTATACTTCGTCATTTTTCTTCTTATTATGCAGCCCCATCAGGCACTGGCGTCTTCATGCAAAGTGTCGAAGCATYATTTAYCTYATAATTAACTCCCTCATAAAAAGGATATAACCATGCGTTACATCGCACTCGCTATATTACTCACCCTCGTCGGCTGCAAAGAGGACAGCACACCGGTTGCTGACCAATCATCGCCGATAGAGACGCCTGTCCCTGGTGACTCGACGCGCATAGAGCAAACCCCAGCGCTGACCGCTGAGCTCCAATCGAAAGAGACAATAGATGAGCAATTAGGTTTATTGTACGAGAAGTATGAACACCTGATAGACAGAAGCGACTCTGTTGCAGGAAGAGATGAAAATGGTGACGGGATTAGAGATGACATTGAAGCGTTCCTTAACGCGCTTGAAGTTAAAGARCCGGTACGTAACGCCCTAAARCAARATGCMCGTYAKKCGCAGAAAAACCTGTATTATGAYTTCAGTCAAGAYACTCACGCGAACCGRAAGAAAGCWTWTGAAATCAGCGAAGARTWCAACAAAGTTTTGGCGTGTAAAGGGKTCGTCGGCATCCCAGTTGACGATAGTATAGATACGTCCGAGACTATTGAATCTTTAACTTACAATACCAAAAAAAGAACCATGGCTTATCTTGAGTATAATCATTTACTTGATGGTTCGACCTCAATAATGCTTGATGATAAGGAGGAGTATTGTGAATAAACAGCTATGCTTCATCATTTTCTTTCTTGTTATGCACTCCCATCAGGCACTGGCGTCTTCATGCAAAGTTGCGAGCTATACTGTTGCTTTTTTCAATGGTGTTGCTAACACAGAACGAGGTGCAAAAAAATCATTAAAAAAAATAATAGAAACCTTAAACTACCAGCAATACCAAGGCGAAAAGGTCGATTACCAGCTTTTTTACAATGAATCTAACATTGAGAGTAGCGGTATTAATATTATTGCCGATTTAGCCGAAACCTTTGACCAGCGTACCGAAGAAATGGACCAGAGGCTGAATGATAAATGGGAACTCTTCTGGGAGTTAATGAATGGGCGCGGGGAAGGGTCAATCGCTGAAAAGCTCGGTGCTATTATTTCAACTCCTATCTCATTCTTCAATGATCTTTTCTCTAAATCAAAACAAGAAGCTATCAGTTTTTTTCTTGAACGACTTAATGGGATGGTAGATTCTCCTGAGACCGAGATTACACAAAGGAATCATCGCTTAATCAATGATGCTCTGACTTGGCAAGGTAAAAAGCTGATCTATATCGCTCACTCTCAAGGCAACCTTTGGATGAATAGATCATTTGACTACGCGACATCTCAAAAGGGATATGATGGTAGTAACGTAAAAGCAATTCATATTGCACCTGCATCACCGCTCCTCAAAGGTGACTATATTCTTTCTGGCAATGACTTGGTAATCAACGGTCTTCAGTTAACTGGTATCGGTTCAGTGCCAAAATATAACTTTACTGCGACTGTAAGTGATAAGGGTGATATATCAGGACATAAGCTTATTGAAACCTATCTCACTGATACCAAAGCTATTTCCATGTTAAAAGCATCAGTAAGTAACGCGTTCTCAAATGTACAGACACCTGCCATGTACGACTATCTATTTGAAATTACTTATGAATATAGTCCAAACTTTGTGGCGACGCATGAGACTCCACAGATAAAATTTGTCGATAATAATAATGACTGGCTCGAAATAGCTTCCGTACCTGGCTTCTATATTGAAGGATCTTATCATGGTTATGGGCCTTACGAACTAAGACCAGTGAACGCGATAGCAAGACTCCCTTTCACTCATGAGAGATCTCCCAGAGATTTCAATGCAGTCACAATTGATCAATGTGAAGATATTCCCAACGATAAAGCTTTTGTCTTAGGCGAATACTCTAAAGAAACAGTTAATCTAAGAAGGATTAGGCCCGCTCCCCAAAATACCTCCACAACAATAACTATTCGAGATAGATATGGTTGGGATCTACTGACTGATTCAGTCGAATATGGTGATTTCAAAAAACGCATGGGAGATAGGCCTTATATTGCCAGCTTTACTGGATTGAAAGCAATGAATTCTTATAAGCAAGATGAGAAGAGATATTTAGCTCGCTATAATTTGGGGGTAAAATATAGCCTTGTAGCCGATGGAGTGGTCTTTACAGCTGCATATCCAGATTAAATGCTTTGGCTAAAAAGTATGTCACAATATAGCGTTGCTGATCAAATAGGCACATAATTCGCTAATCCAAAGAGCGGTATATATCAAGGCAGTGAACAGATTTTCTAATGTAAGCCGCTTCTTTTTGACCGCCTCGCTGACCACTTTTAACCGGCGTTGTTGATCAAATCAGTCACCTAGCGCACTGAGGTAAAGAGAATTATTTCGGTTATTCAACTCGGTAACTGACAAATACACCGAGTCTACCGGTAAACGTAAACCCTCAACCTCGTTTGTAGGCTCTGACGATCTGATCACTGCGGGAGTGACAAGTTCAATGATTTAGGAAACAACGCCGTTTTAAGCAACCTAGTACAACTTAAAAAGCGCCGCAGTTGTGCGGCGCTTTGAAGGAGCCTTGTTTACGCTAACGTGCGTGGTCGTTAGCCTTGATGGCGAGAAGCGAGGACTTCGGTTACTTGATGGAGGCTAAGCTCTTGGTCTTGCAGCAGCACCAATAGGTGATAAAGCAAGTCGGCACTTTCGTTTAATAGCTCGGCCTTATCGCCTGCCGTGGCAGCGAGGGCGACTTCGACCCCCTCTTCTCCCACTTTTTGCGCGATACGCTTGGTGCCTTTGGCAAATAAGCTTGCGGTGTAAGATTCATCAGGTTCGGCGTGTTTACGGCTGGCAAGCACTTGCTCTAGGCTCGACAAAAAGCCGGGACCCGTGTGTGGCGGTTTATTGTCACTATCAAAGCAGGTGGTCGTGCCGAGGTGACAGGTGGGCCCATGCGGCGTGGCCGTGACCAATAAGGTATCTTGATCGCAATCGAGTGCAATGTGTTCCAGGCTCAACACATGACCGGAGCTTTCGCCTTTTACCCAAAGACGCGACTTGCTGCGCGACCAAAAGGTGACGCGACCGGTTTCGAGCGTCGCGTTCAGTGCATCGGCATTCATGTAGCCCAGCATCAATACTTGGCCGCTATCACTGTGTTGGATAATCGCAGGCACCAAGCCGGCGTTTTTCTCCCAATCGATACGTTCTACCCACGCTGCCGTCATACTCTTACCTCGATCCCTTGTTGTTTTAATGTTTGTTTTAATTCGCTTATCGCGATGATTTGCTTGTGAAACACCGAAGCGGCCAGCGCGCCATCGACATTCGCTTGTAAAAAGGCGTCGGCGAAGTGCGACATTTCACCGGCACCGCCGGAGGCAATCAGGGGCACCTGACAGCGCTCTCTTACCATTTTTAGTTGGGTTAAGTCATAGCCTTGGCGCACGCCATCGCGGTTCATCATATTGAGTACGATTTCGCCTGCGCCCCGCTGTTGGACTTCCTCAACCCACGCGGCGGTTTGCCAAGGCGTGGCCTGAGTGCGGCTTTCATCACCGGTAAATTGATAGACCTGATAGTGTCCGGTGGCTTCATCGAAGAAGGAATCAATTCCGACCACCCCGCACTGCACGCCAAACTTATTGGCCAGCCGCGTGATCAAACTTGGGTCGGCCAAAGCCGGTGAATTAATCGATATCTTGTCCGCGCCGAATTCCAAGATTTGTTGGGCATCGGCTTCGGATTTAATCCCACCGGCGACGCAAAAGGGGATATCAATTACTTCCGCGACGCGACTAACCCAGCTTTTATCGACCACCCGGCTGTCACTGGAGGCGGTGATGTCATAAAACACCAGTTCATCAGCGCCTTCTTCGGCGTAGCGTTTGGCGAGCGGGACGATATCGCCGATGATTTCGTGATTGCGAAATTGCACGCCTTTGACCACTTGTCCGTCGCGGACGTCCAAACAAGGAATTATCCGTTTTGCCAGCATGCGATCGCCTCCTCTGCGGTAAAGTTACCTTCCAGTAGGGCGCGGCCGACGATCACGCCTGCCACACCGGTGCCGCGCAAGGCGCGAATGTCTTCGAGACTGCCAATGCCGCCTGATGATTGAAACGCAATGCTCGGATAGCGCTGACACAAGTCGCGGTAAAGCGCCACATTGCTGCCTTGCAAGGTGCCATCGCGGGAGATATCGGTGCACAGCACATGCTCTAGCCCGACGGACAAATAATCGTCGAGTAGCGCTTCAATGGTGACGCCGGAGTCTTGTTGCCAGCCGGACACCGCCACGCGTCGCGTCCCGTCACTGTCAATGTGAATGTCGAGTGCCAATACAATCCGGTCAGGGCCGTAGGTTTGCATCCAGCCTTTGACCAAATCGGGGGATTTGACCGCGGTGGAGCCGATCACTACGCGCTGCGCGCCGGTGTTTAGCAGCTCAATCACGTCCATTTCGGTGCGCACGCCGCCGCCGATTTGGATATTGGCGGGCGTTGATTGCAAAATCTCGGTGATTAAATCGACCTGACGCGCGGTCGGATCTTTGGCACCGGTTAAATCCACGAGGTGCAACCAATCCGCGCCCGCTTGATGGTAACGTGCAAACTGCTTACGCGGGTCAAAACCGTAGTCGGTTTTTTGCTGATAATCCCCTTGATAAAGGCGCACCACTTGGCCATCTATCAAATCGAGTGCTGGTATAATCATCCTTGCTTACATCTCCAAAAAATTCTGAATCAAACGCGCGCCCACTTTGCCCGAACGCTCGGGGTGAAACTGAACCCCGAAGTAGTTACCTTGATTGATTGCTGCGCTGAACGCATGACCATAGTGACATTGTGCCAGGGTATAGTCACCGACCGGCATCGCGTAACTGTGGACAAAATAGAAGTAGCTGCCAGCGGGAATGCCGTCGAATAAGGGATGGTCATTGACGGTGGCGACCCGATTCCAACCCATATGAGGTAAAGGCTGGCCATCGGTATCCATTAGCTTGGTCGGCGCGGGGATGTGGCCAAGGCACTCAACCGGGCTATCGCCTTCATCGGAGCGCGTGCCTAGCATTTGCATACCAAGACAAATACCCAGTAGCGGTTGCTCAACCTGTTTAACTAAATCCACTAAGCCGCGCTCGGTGAGGTTTTTCATCGCTTCGCTGGCTGTGCCGACGCCGGGCAAAAAAAGCTTGTCTGCCCCCAGCACTACGTCGGGATCGCGGCTCAATGTGGCTTGATACCCCAGGCGTTCGACAGCAAAGCGTACCGAGGATACATTGGCGCAGCCGGTATCGATAATGACGGTGTGTTTGCGCATTATAAGACTCCTTTACTGCTTGGCAGCGCATCGCCTTCTACCTTAATGGCTTGACGCAAGGTGCGGCCAAAGGCTTTAAATAAGCTTTCTACCAAGTGATGGGTGTTTTCGCCATCGACGGTCAGGTGAAGGGTACAGGCCAAGGTGTCGGTCAATGAGCGGAAAAAATGCCCGACCATTTCGGTCGACATGTCGCCCACTTGTGGCTGCGGGAAGCTGGCCTCAAACTTAAGAAACGGACGTCCGGATAAATCCAACGCACATTGCGCCAAGCATTCATCCATCGGCAGGCTAAACCCAAAACGGCCAATACCGCGCTTATCGCCCAGCGCCCGTTTAAGCGCGTCGCCCAAGGCGAGGGCGGTGTCTTCAATGGTGTGGTGGTCATCGATGTGCAAATCGCCTTTAACGCCAACGCTCAGCTGAAAACCGCCGTGGGTGGCGATTTGATCCAACATGTGGTCAAAAAAGCCCAGTCCGGTTTCAATGCGGCTGCCGCCACTCTTATCCAGGTTAACAGCCACCTGAATGTCGGTTTCTTTGGTGGTGCGAGTCACCGRTGCGATGCGCGGCTGCAAGGTCAGACGCTCGACAATCTGCGGCCAGCCCATCACCTCACGTTGGTATTTGATCCCTTGTAGCGCCATATTGTTGGCTAAGGTGATATCGGTGTCGCGATCGCCAATCACCGCCGATTGGGCGAAATCAATCCGGCCTTGCTGCAGATAATCTTTTACCAAGCCTAATTTGGGCTTGCGGCAGCTACAGTCGTCGCTATCAAAGTGCGGACAAATCAGCACGTCTTCAAAATGGATCCCTTGTGAGCGAAATAGCGCCATCATCATGTTGTGTGGTGCATCAAAGTCCGCTTGCGGGAAGCTATCGGTCCCTAAACCATCTTGATTGCTCACCATCACCAAGGTGTAGCCCGCCGCTTGCAGGCTAAGTAGTGCGGGGATCACGTCCGGCTCAAAGGCCAATTTATCCAGACGATCCACTTGGTAGTCTTCAGGCGGCTCCACAATCAAGGTGCCATCACGGTCAATAAATAAAATCTTGTCTTTCACAGTGGTTGTCCTTATTCACTGAGCTGCTGGCGGATAAAAGCCAACACTTTTTCACATTCGTCACGGTTGCCAATACTGATGCGTAAGCTGTTCTCGATCGCGGTACGGCGCACAATAATCCCCGCATTACCCAAGTGCTCAAACACCGCATCGGTGTCGTCCAGGCTTATCAGCAGGTAGTTACCAAAGCCTGGATGCACCTTGATGCCGGGCAGCATACTGAGGCCGGCTTGCAAATAGGCACGGTTRGCGGTTAAGTCCAAAACCTGATACTTCATCCGCGCCAAGCCCGCTTCAGAGAGCGCTTGCTCGGCAATATCTGCAACGGGCACCGGCACCGGATACGGCGGGATCACCTTGAGCATCAAGTTAATAATAGCGGGATTGGCGAGGGTAAAGCCGCAACGTAGTCCCGCCAGAGCGAACGCTTTTGATAGCGTGCGCAAAATGGCCAGATTCTCAAAGCGCGCGAGTAAATCGGTGCAGGTCGCTTCTGGACTAAATTCGATATAGGCTTCATCCAACACCACAATCGCGCGACCTTGGGTGCGGGTGAGTAGCGCTTCTATGTCGTCGCGGTTAATTAAATTACCGGTCGGATTATTAGGACTACATACGAAGATAAGCTTGATGTTGGCATCTGCCTCCAAGGCGGAATCAATTCCTGCCATGTCCAGCTGCCAGTCGGCGGTGAGCGGCACTTGGGTGGTCGCGATCCCTTGGTTTTCGGCACTGACCGTATACATGCCATAGGTGGGTGGGCAAATCAGTACGCTATCTTGGTTTGGCTCGCAAAACGCGCGCAGCAATAAATCAATCCCTTCATCGGCGCCGCGCGTGGTAATCACTTGGTCCGTGTCTACCCCCGCATAGTTGGTATAGGCATTAATCAATGATGCCGGCTGACAGCTGGAGTAGCGATTGAGTCCTTGGCCGCTCAGGGTATAAGCATTGTCAAAGGGGGATTCATTGGCATTGAGCCACACATCCCCGCTGCCACCGATACGGCGGGCTGACTGATAGGGCGTGAGCGCTTGTACTTGCTCACGGGCGAGTTTATCGATGCTCATACTAACGGGTCCTCTGAGGCTTGGGCTTGTTGTAGCTTATTTAGACGAATATCGACCGCTTGGCGATGCGCATCCAAGCCCTCGGCTTCTGCGATTCGCATCACGGTCGGGCCCAGTGCTTGTAAGCCGCTTTCGCTGACCTGTTGCACTGTCATCCGCTTATTAAAGTCGGCCAGCCCTAAACTGCTGTAGGTACGGGTATAACCGTAAGTCGGCAACACATGGTTGGTGCCTGAGGCGTAATCACCCACGGATTCGGGCGAATAGGCGCCCAAGAAAATCGAGCCAGCGTTATCCAACAGCGGTAACAAATCTCGAGGCTGCTGAGTCTGCACAATCAAGTGCTCTGGCCCGTAGCGGTTAGAAATCGACACGCATTGGGTGAGGGTGTCGGCAATAATAATCACACTGCTGCCCAGCGCTTGCTTGGCAATTTCTGCACGACTGAGCGTGGTTAATTGCTGCTGCACCGCATCGGCGACTTTTTCTGCCATCTCTGGGGCTGGGGTCACTAGCACTACTTGCGAATCGGGGCCGTGCTCCGCTTGGCTGAGTAAATCCGCGGCAACAAAGTCGGGATCCGCGCCGGCATCAGCAATCACCAAGACTTCAGAGGGGCCGGCAGGCATGTCCATCGCTGCGCCATTGGCAGCAAGGCTCACCTGACGTTTGGCTTCGGTGACATAGGCATTGCCCGGACCAAAAATCTTATCCACCTTGGTCACACTTTGGGTGCCAAAGGCCATCGCCGCCACCGCTTGTGCGCCACCCAGGGTATAAATTTCATCAATCTCACACAGTTTGGCACAGTATAAGATTTCATCGGCCACTGGCGGTGGGGTACACAGCACCACTTTGCGGCAGCCGGCAATTTGCGCCGGCACGCCCAGCATCAACACTGTAGACGGCAAGGGCGCGCTACCGCCAGGAATATACAGCCCGACGCGGTTAATCGGGCGAGTGATGGATTCACATACCACCCCTGGCATGGTTTCGACTTTCAACGGCTGGGCTTTTTGCGCGCGGTGAAAAGTGCTGATGTTATCGTAGGCTTGGCGCAAGGCGAGTTTGATATCTTCTCCCAAGCGCGCTTCAGCGTCGGCCAAGGTCGCTTTGTCGAGTTTGATGCTATCAAGTTCGACACTATCAAATTTTTTGGTCAGCGCCTTTAAACTTTCATCTCCGCGCTCTCGGACATCGGCGATAATCTCCGCGACGCTCGCTTGGGTTTGGGCACCGGTTGTGATCGCAGGGCGGCGCATCAAGCCCTCTTTTTGTGACTCTCCGAGTGATTTCCAGACTACTGTTCGCATGGTGACTTACTCCATCATCTTTTCAATCGGCAGGACCAAGATTGAGCTTGCGCCCAATTGTTTGAGCTTTTCCATGGTTTCCCAGAACAGGTTTTCGGTACTGACAAGGTGCACCGCCACACGGCTTTTTTCGTGTGCGAGCGGCAAAATGGTCGGGTCTTCGGCACCGGGGAGCAGCTCAACAATTTTTTCTAGCGCCTCGCTCGGCGCGTGAAGCATGATGTATTTCGACTCTTTGGCTTGAATCACGCCTTGCATGCGGGTGAGCAAGCGTTCAATTAATGCGGTTTTCTCTTCACTGAAGCTGCCTTCACGCTGAATTAATACTGCCTTGGAGCGAAAAATGACTTCGGCTTCTTTCAAGCCGTTGGCCTCTAAGGTGGCGCCCGTTGAGACCAAATCACAAATCGCATCGGCGAGCCCCGCACGTGGCGCCACTTCCACGGAGCCATTGAGCATACAAGTGCTGAAATTCACACCCTGCTTGTCCATGTAGGCTTTAAGAATATTGGGATAGGTGGTCGCAATCCGTTGCTCAGCGAGATCTTGTGGGCCGTTGTAATTTTGGTCTTTATCCAGCGCAATGGAAAGACGACAGCCACCAAAGTCGAGGCGACGAAGCAGCTGATACTGGCTCGGCTCACCCAACTTGATGCGCTCAAGGCGAACCTCTTCTAATTCGTTCTCACCAATCACACCTAAGTCAACCACGCCGTCCATGATAAGGCCAGGGATATCATCATCACGAACCAGTAGCAGATCGATGGGCATGTTTTCGGCGTGGACCACCAAGCGCTCGCCGGTGTAGTTAATTTTAACCCCGCAACGTTTGAGCAGCTCTTGGCACTCTTTGGCGAGACGGCCCTTTTTTTGGATGGCGATACGTAAGCGTTGTGTTTGCATGTGTGCTTCCTTGTCTAAAAATGAAAAGCTAAAAAAGAAAAAACCCTCGGAAGACGATGCTCCCGAGGGTCTGAATCTGTTAGCTTGCTAATGACCGACGGAAGCGCTTTTTACTCGTCTTCCAGTCGAAACCATTCCTCCCGAAAGACTAGTCAGGATGATGGTGGTGATGCATGGTCATTAGTGCTGAAATCATTGTTGGTCGTCCATTATCTAACGAAAGTACGCTCTGTGATAAAAATAAGCTCTATACCAAAAAGCTTAACTGTTTATGACCATATCAAAATCCGTTTGGATTGCAACCAGTCAACGCGCGTTTTTTTCACGTGTCTTTATGCCAGGTCGTGCTAAGTAAGTGTCATGCTAAGTAAGCGTCGCCATCGCCATGAACAGCGAGAGCGTCGACACCGAGGCTAGACATAAATATCGAGTTCACCGTCTTTTTTAGGTGTTTTTTCCTCGTGCTCTTGGTGCGGTTGCTGAGCGTGATCATTGAGATCGTCTAGCCGCCGCTCTTTACGCGCATCAATGTGTTCCGATTTGCGGATCGCCCATACTTTCGTGGGCGGTGCATGCGGCGTGCGATACACAGGACTCAAATTGCCAAGCCAGTTCATGATGGGTCCTCCTTTGGTCTTACTATTAGTATCGACCACGAAGCACCAAACTTGATGATTTTTTAACCAGGAGTTGTTTGGAACGGCGAGGCTAGGGGGCTAGCTGCAACACTTTTTAAACTTACGTCCGCTGCCACACGGGCAAGGGTCATTACGGCCGGCTTTGACATGGCCGGGAAAGACACCATCGATATATCGCCATTGAGGCTGTCCATTGATTGTTTCTTGGACAAACCGAGACCGCTCATGCAAACACTGAGGCTCACCGTCGGCAATAAAGTGGGCTTTGAAGGTCACAAATCCAAGCTCACCGTGGTTTAATACCTCGCTATCGAGCACCTCAAGTGATTGCCACTGATGGTCGGTCATCATGGCAATATCATCCCGAAATGCCTCGGCGCCGCATTCGCAGTGATAGGTCGCGACAATAAAGTCCACCAAGCCTTTCGGATGTGCGCTGTAGCGAGCACGCATCAATTGCTCAGGGTGGGCAGCGTTGGCCGGATGTTGATGAACGGGCGCGCAGCATTCGGCGTAGGGTTTGTTACTACAACAAAGGCATAAATCAGTCTGCATAAAGATCTCTTAACGATGGGCTGAACAGCTTAGTGATGGGTAAAGTCGCGAGTTTGTAAGTCACAGCCTTGCGGGCCACACACTAATACCGACCCGTGTTGGTACCAATCGCCTAACACGATGCGCTGGTAATCGTGTCCTTGATCACACCATTGATGGACATGGGGGCGATGGGTATGGCCGTGAATCATGTTAACCACTCCTGCGTTATCTAACTGGCGCTGCACTTCTTGTGGCGTCACATCCATGATGGTGGATGACTTTTGCTGATTGGCACTGGCACTGCCCGCGCGCATTTTGGCCGCAATACGACGACGCAACGCTAAAGGTAAACATAAAAACACGTGTTGTAGCCAGCGCTGGTGGACTTTGCGACGAAATGCTTGGTAGTCGGCATCCGCCAAACATAGGGTATCGCCATGGAGAATCAAGGTCGGCGTACCATATAAATCAATGCATGTGTGCTCATCCAACAAGGTGATGCCTGTTTCACGGGCGAAACGCTTTCCGATTAAAAAATCACGATTGCCATGAATAAAGTACACAGGTACACCTTGCTGTGTGAGGGTCGCAAAGGCGGTTTTGATTTGCTGATGAAAGGGGCTGTGATCATCATCGCCAATCCAAGCCTCAAACAAATCTCCCAGCACATAGAG
>NZ_MUFH01000489.1:0-1128 GCF_001996115.1 Salinivibrio sp. MA427 | reverse complement strand
GCTTGACTCTCTTCCCGTTTTGCTCAACATAGGACTCACCACGACTGAATCCAGCAGAGCGAACAACGACGCTCCCGACCATATTGCTTTCCGAAGATACTGATAAAGTATCGAGCTTTCCCACACCATACTTAAGGATGTTTGATATTCCAGTAACACGATCCTTATGAGACGCTTCACTTAAATCGTTGCTGGATAGAGAGCTTTTAATATCAGTGTGACTAATTGTCATATTATCAGTGAGATCCCATGACGAAAGATCACTCGCTCCTGTTGTTCCAGAAGAAACACACCATTTATCTTTATCGCTTTCGCCAATTTTCTCTGATCTTGCAAACGCGTAGATTAACTTACAGCGATCTGCCCAAATAAATCCTTGGCCTATATTCATCTCTTCCATATAATCGCCAAGTTTCTTTAGCCCGTAATTATCAAAAATAATTTCATCAACATTGGCGTCGTCATTCAGCTTAAAAATAGCTGGAAGTGATACTTCTCTATCACCTAACAATAAGCGATCTTTTACCTCTAAAGAATAATGAACACCATTATCAAGTTTCGGATAGCTCCAGAGGTATTTCACAACATTTTGATGTTCGTTTAGATAGGCATCAATACTCTTCTTCTTTTCGGCCAAAGATGGAACGTCAGCATTTAGGTTTCGACCAAACCCTAACCCGTCAATGGGAGTGTCAAGAAAAGAGAGTAGCGTAGGTGCAACATCTAGCATCGAACCTCGTTTATTAATCGTCTTTCCCTTTTCTGGGGATGCTGGATCGATGACCATAAACAAATTTCTTCTTTTTCCCTTATTGAGATCGTCCCATGCAGTATTTTTCATCGCATAATGATCAGAAGAAATGGCGATTATAGTTTCATTTTTACCCGGATTTTCTTTGATATACTCAACCAGATTATTCACGAGAACATCGGCACAATGGACAGAGTTAAGAATAGGATTACTCCCATCCTTATAATGAATACGTTCACAGAATTGTGATGTATGCCCATTAGGGTTGTGTGTATCAAGCGTTAATGAAAATAGCCCAAAAGGCTTTCCGTTTTTTGACAACCGAGAATATTCATCCTTTAACATTGAAAAAAGCGAGTCATCGTACAATCCCCAAC
>NZ_MUFH01000488.1:0-1130 GCF_001996115.1 Salinivibrio sp. MA427 | reverse complement strand
GTAGAGGCCTTATAAGACTTGATAGGATTGAAAATGATTCTGGAAAGGAAATATCGATCACCAAAATGAGAACAAGGTTTAAATAGTTATGATTCCATTTAATAAGCCATATTTGTCCGGTGACGAATTTAAAAATATCGCTACGGCTGTTACTGCTGGTAAAATATCTGGTGATGGCGCATTTACTACCAAATGTCATGATTTTTTTGAAAAACGTTATGGCTTCAAAAAATGTCTTTTAACAACATCTTGCACTGATGCATTAGAGATGGCTGCTATTCTACTAGATATACAGCCTGGGGATGAGGTGATTGCGCCATCCTACACTTTTGTATCTAGTGTTAATGCGTTTGCTCTAAGAGGTGCGGATATTGTTTTCGCCGATAGCTATTCTGAGCATCCCAACATTGACCCACAGCATATTGAAAAGCTAATCACACCGAATACAAAAGCGATTGTTGTTGTTCATTATGCCGGTGTTGCTTGTGATATGGACTCTATTATGGTTTTGGCTGAGCAATACAACATTCCGGTAGTAGAAGATGCAGCACAGGCGATTGATAGCTACTACAAAGGTCGCCCTCTTGGTAGTATAGGTACTTTTGGAACATTCTCCTTTCATGAAACTAAAAATATTATCGCTGGTGAAGGTGGGTTACTTGCGATTAATGATGAAAAATATATTCAGCGTGCTGAAATTATTCGTGAAAAAGGAACAAATCGATCGTCGTTCTTCCGCGGCGAAGTTGCCAAATATGGTTGGGTAGATATTGGGTCATCATTTTTGCCATCTGATATTATTGCTGCATATCTTTATGCTCAGCTTGAAAGTATTGATGATATACAATCGAGACGTAAAGCGATTTGGCAGCGTTATTATGATAATTTAAGTCATGTATTAACTGATTCAGGCATTCAGCTACCAAAAATCAACGAAAACTCAACTAATAATGCACATATGTTTTATTTGGTGTGTGAAAATATTGAACAACGCACCGAGTTAATTAAGGTTTTGAAAGATAATGGCATACATGCGGTTTTCCACTATTTGTCATTACATCAAAGTGAATATTATCAATCTAAATATAGCGGAAGTAATTTGCCAAATTCTGACCGATTTACAGATACCC
>NZ_MUFH01000487.1:0-1136 GCF_001996115.1 Salinivibrio sp. MA427 | reverse complement strand
ATCTATTAAGCAAATACCGGATCCATGCTGCCGGCTTCTCGGGGGGCCATCAGCTTAAAGTTGTCGCTGTAGTCCACGGGAATGGCGATAACAGCTGGGCCTTGAGTATCTATGGCTTGTTTAAGTTGGATGACTAAATCTTCTTGTCGTGTGACCGCATAGCCCTTGGCGCCAAAGGATTCGGCATAGGCTTTAAAATCAATCGGACCAAATTTCACCCCTGAATAACGTTGGTACTTTTTAACTTCCTGCATTTCCACCATGTTATAGGCGTTATCGACCCAGATGATGTGCAGCAAGTTACACTTGAGACGCACTGCCGTTTCTAGCTCCATACTCGATTGCATAAATCCACCGTCTCCGGACACGGACACCACTTTACGGTCGGGGTTGAGCAAGCTCGCGCCAATTCCCCACGGCAAGGCGACGCCCATGGTTTGTTGGCCATTAGAGACCAATAATTGCCGAGAGCGGAAGCAATTAAGATAGCGCGCAATCCAAATATGGAAGCTGCCCATGTCTAAGCACAAGGTGGTGTCTGGAGTGATCACATCCTGCATGGCTTTAATCAAATGCAGTGGATGCATGGCAAAATCTTGGTGTGAACGACTGTATGCTCGAATTGCTTGGCGCTGGTGGGCCACTTCTTCAAGTAAATCAACTGTTGATGCGGGCATCAGCCATTGATGGTCGAGTTGTTCGGTGAGCGCATTAAGGGTGGGCTCAATCTGGCCAACGAGCTCCACGCTAGGGCGGTAATAGTGCTCAATTTCTGCTGGTGCCACATCGATATGGATAATATCGGTGTGTTGCGTGTTCCAAAGCTCTGGATCATATTCAATTGGGCCAAAACCAATGGTGACGATCAGATCTGCGTTCGCTAACAAGAGATCACCGGGTTGATTATTAAATAAGCCGACCCGACCCGCAAAGCGCTGATAGTAGGTGATGTCGACGGTACCAGCAGCCTGATAGGTCCCGATGACGGGAAGCTGAGTACGATTGAGTAGAGCGCGAATAGCTGCGGCATTTTCAGGACGGCTGGCTTGTAACCCTAGTAAGAATACCGGATTATGCGCCGCTTTGATTTTGTTGGCCGCTTCGCGGATAGAGCGCGTATCAGCCATCCCTAATGG
>NZ_MUFH01000486.1:0-1138 GCF_001996115.1 Salinivibrio sp. MA427 | reverse complement strand
TTCTTATGGTTTTTTATTTTAAGCTCTTTAATTTTATCGCTCATCTATTCACACGCTTTGTTATTTTTCACTGCGATCCCCATACGGTCTTCGGGTATATGACCGCTATGTTGGTTGTATTTCCCTGGCTCAGTTGGATCAACTCTTTTATCTGATGAAGTGGCAGTATGAAGATGAACGCCTCGACCAAACTTGTCTTCATCATGCATTACAATAAACTTCCCTTTGTGCTCACCATCAAAGGCCCAAACAGTTCGGTTTTCATACTGCTTATCCCAAACCCTAACTGGTTTAGGGGTATTTACATTTTTAGGAATTTTTAATTGCCTTTTAGCCTCTCTGAATGCAGCTTTAAATGTAACTTGTTCCAACCCCAGCGGATCCACCCACTCTAGTGGGTTGGCAACATACGCCTGTGGCCTTAATCCACCCGCAAACCCTATTGGGTCGGGGCTAAGATACTGGCCACTGTCTGCATCGTAATAACGGTTTACGTTATAGTAAAGGCCCGATTCTGGGTCTTCGATTTGCCCTTGGTAGCGAAGGTCACACTGTATGCTGTCGTTGGCCGCTTCTTCGCGTCGTTGCCAGTGCCGTTGTGATTGCCCGTGGTAATGGCCCCATAGCGCTTGCTCTCCCCGCCAGACGATATCACCTTGCTCATTACACAGCTCTTGCGGTGTGCCCGCGTGGTCGGTCACGATGTAATGCAGCTCGCTGCCTTGCTCATGGTGGGTGACTTGCGCCATCGGGCGGAAGCTGCCGGACTCGTAAAGGTATTCGGTTTGCTGTAGGACTTGCCCATCAGCGGTGGCCTGTTGTTGCTGCACTATGTACGCGCCGTCCCACAGGTAGTGAGTCTGTGTGTCGCTGTGCGCACATTCTTTGGCGATGCGTCGCCCAAACGGGTCGTAGCGGTAGCGATACCGCGTGCCGTTGGGCAGTTCAATGTGGGTTAAACGGTCATCCGCGTTCCAGCTAAACCGCGTCACCTGTGGCCGGTAACCCGCTTTATTCTCGGTCTTTTCAATCACCCGGCCGCAGGCATCATAGCGATAACGAAAACGGCCGGTTTCTAGTACACGCCCTGCGCGGTCATGGCGGCGTTTTTGGCGTTGCACTCGAGTATGTGGAAGGC
>NZ_MUFH01000485.1:0-1146 GCF_001996115.1 Salinivibrio sp. MA427 | reverse complement strand
GTACAAGATAATATAAATGTACAAGTGCGGCACCCGTCGCACAGTGAGTGTAGAGGTAAGGCATGTCGTTTCCAGTTGGTGTAAGCGCCTGTGTGATCGGTGAAAAAGTCCGCTTTGACAGTGGCCATAAGCGGAGCACATTCGTCACGAAAGAGTTAGGTCCTTATGTGGATTTCGTGCCCGTGTGCCCTGAAGTGGGGATTGGTCTTCATGTTCCCCGTCCGGCGATTAGGCTGGTCGATAAAGGCGATCTTTCTGTAAAGCTTGTTGAAACCAAGGATCAACAAAAAGACTACACGGATAAAATGATCGCGTTTAGTGAGCGTAAAGCGGAAGAGCTGGAACACAAAGCACTCCGCGGATACATCGTCTGCGCAAAGTCACCAACGTGTGGCATGGAGCGGGTCAAAGTGTATCGCGAAAATGGCTACGCCTCTGATATTTCAGGGGTTGGCTTGTACACGCAAGCACTGATGGCGCAGATGCCTTGGCTACCGATAGAAGAAGATGGTCGCCTTAATGATCCTATCTTAAAAGAGAATTTCGTGTTCCGTTTGTTCGCGCTCGATGATCTCTATAAAAGTGTTGAAGGTGGCGTCACTAAAAAAGCTCTAGTTGATTTTCATTCCCGATACAAATTGGTGTTGATGGCACACTCGCCCGAACGTTATCGCGAGTTAGGGCGTTTTATGGCGAACATTGGGCATTACGATATCGATGCATTCTTTGAACAGTATCGGACCGCTTTTATGCAGGCGATTGCCATTCGCGCTACCCGTAAAAAGCACACCAATGTGCTAATGCACCTACAAGGTTATTTTAAAAATAATCTCGATAAAGGCCAAAAAGCAGAATTGGCGAACCTTATCCACGCCTATCGTCAAGGCACCATGCCATTACTGGCGCCTTTGACCTTAATTTCACATCATTTACATAATCATCCCGACGATTATCTGGCCAATCAAGTCTATCTCAAGCCATACCCCGACGCACTGAGGTTACGTTATGGCTTGTGAGGGATCCCACACACTCACTATTAGTCAGGTCGCAGAGCAAACGGGCGTTAATCCTGTGACCTTACGCGCTTGGCAGCGTCGTTATGGCTTATTGTCACCAGCAAGAACCGCAAAAGGCCACCGTTTATAC
>NZ_MUFH01000484.1:0-1159 GCF_001996115.1 Salinivibrio sp. MA427 | reverse complement strand
GAATCGATGTTTGGGCTAGGCCGGGGCATGAAAATGCACGATCTGGCAGAAAGCATGCTCTATGTGGCTAAAACCTATTATCCATCACGCGACTATGCAGCCTTGTTGAAAGCGAACTTTGAAAAACACGGTTTGCTCAAAGCACCGTTTCGCTTTGAAACAAGCCAGCGTTATGTTGCCGATACGGCGGCGATCCACACACGCTTAACACCACAAGGGCGCACAGCCAAAATTCGTGGTGATATTCAGGTGGAGGGTGGAGCGCCCACGTTCATTAATCAATCACTCGATCAGGCTCAGTCGTTTTCTATCCCTCTGCCGCTTGCGGCGCAATGCGGTCAGCCGCTGACTCTTGAGGCGCGAATTGACTATCAATTTGATGACACGTTGCAAACCCATCAATGGCAAGACAATTTGACGGTGATTAAAGGCTTGCCCCAACTCACCCAATCGCGCCAAACGCTGAATGCGACCTTACCGGATGCATCGGTGGCCAGTAATGGGGCTCAAAACAATGGTTTCAAAAGTTTTAACTTCATTATTAATGATGACGCGAGTGCCATTCGCTCCGATCTTGGCGTGTATGTCCATATCAACCATGCCAGCCCATCAGATTTACGCGTTGTTCTTGTCTCCCCCGCAGGCACACGGGTTACGTTACATGCCAATACTGCCCGTCAGAGCAATGACTTAGTGCGCTATTGGACCAGCCAGCACGACGATCTTTTACAAGCCTTTGATGGCGAACCCCTAGCGGGGAATTGGCGTCTTGAAGTGACGGACTATGCCCAAGGCAATAGTGGTGAGCTGGTGGCGTGGCAAGTGGGCCGCGTGACGAGATTCGACTGCCAAAGCACCGACCTTAGCACCAAGGATGCGCCCGATATCGCTAGCTCGGGAGGGGGCGCGTTGTCATGGCCTTTACTGCTCGTAGGTTTGCTGTGGGGCGGCTGGCGAGCGCGAAAGGGCGAGTCCCGATAACACGTTATTCAACCACCTTAATACCCTTACTAAAAAAGATAGATATGATGAAATATTGGCCTTTACTGCTCGTAGGTTTGCTGTGGGGCGGCTGGCGAGCGCGAAAGGGCGAGTCCCGATAACACGTTATTCAACCACCTTAATACCCTTACTAAAAAAGATAGATATGATGAAATAT
>NZ_MUFH01000483.1:0-1173 GCF_001996115.1 Salinivibrio sp. MA427 | reverse complement strand
CTGTGGGAGCAGTTTTGGCAACAATTTGGGCTGGCTGACAGTAATCTGCAATATGGCGCAGGCTTTGAGCACTTTTTTATGGCGCTTGAAGGCGTGAAACAGGGTATGGGCATGGCGTTGATCCCCTCCTTTATGGCCTCAGCCGCCCTGTCAAACGATCTGATTGTAAATCCCTTGGGGTTAAGCATAGACAGCGGCTATGGCTACTACCTTTATAGTGCGCGGTACAAGCAGCGTTCACCCGCTGTCATGCACGTGATCAACTGGCTGTGTGACGCCCTCAAGGTGGATGTGGCTAGACATCCTATCAGCAAGTCGGTATAACGCCTGTCAGCGCGATCAACGAAGACAATAGTTATGACACATCCCCTATCAGAATCCTATCTGCAACGTTTTGGCGGTACGGCTCGTTTGTATGGACGCCGTGCGCTAAAGGTGTTTCACCAAAGCCATATTTGTGTCATCGGTATTGGTGGCGTGGGATCGTGGGCAGTGGAATCGCTGGCTCGCACAGGGATTGGGGCGATCACCCTTATTGATATGGATGACGTGTGTGTCACCAACACCAACCGACAAATTCACGCGCTGAAAGATACCATCGGTCAAAGCAAAAGTGAGGTAATGGCTGAACGCGTGGCAGCGATTAACCCGGAATGCCAAGTCACTGTGATTGATGATTTTATCTCACCGGATAATATTGCTGAGTATATCGATAAGCGCTTTGATTATGTGCTTGATGCGATCGATAGCATTAAGCCCAAAACCGCATTATTGGCACACTGCAAGCGGCACAAAATCAAAGTTATTACCGTCGGGGGCGCGGGTGGGCAGATGGACCCGACGCAAATCCAGGTGGCGGATCTCACCAAAACCATTCAAGACCCCTTGGCGGCCAAGCTACGCAATAATTTGCGTCGCTTTTATGGTTTTACCAAGACGAAAGGACGCAAGTTCGGGATTGACTGTGTTTACTCCACCGAGCAGCTCAAATATCCGCAACCGGATGGTAGTGTGTGTGAGAGTAAATCATCGGCAGAAGGCCCGAAACGGATGGATTGTGCCAGTGGGTTTGGCGCCGCAACCATGGTGACAGCAAGCTTTGGATTTGTCGCGGTCTCACGTATTTTACAAAAGTTAATCGCCGCTGATCAGCGGCGCGAAGATTAGAAAGTG
>NZ_MUFH01000482.1:0-1179 GCF_001996115.1 Salinivibrio sp. MA427 | reverse complement strand
CACCCCATATCGTGGTGCCAATGGTGTGCTTTATAAAGGTCTGATGGCGATGTTGGCCAATCGTATGCGATATATGCGCGAATTGTTAGGTTATGACATTTTTATCAGCGAAGACTTACTCGATCGCCCCCTAGAAGACTTTATCGGGGTGACAAGACGCTATCTGGCTGCTGCCAGTACGCAATAATGGTCTTGGGACAAATAGGCTCTTCTAAACAAAACAAACAAGCTCTAAACAAACAAGCTCTAAACAAACAAGCTGGCCCGTACTATGAGTACAAGCCAGTTTAGTGAAAAGGGTTAGAAAGCACCGGTAAGAAAAGGATTGGTTTTACGCTCATGGCCCAGCGTTGAGGTGGGTCCGTGGCCGGGAATAAAAGTCACATCATCTCCCACCGGAAGCAGCGTGTTCTTGATGGCGTCAATCAAGGTCGCGTGATCGCCTTTTGGAAAGTCGGTACGGCCAATACCACCGTTAAATAACACATCGCCTACCCATGCGGTACGGCTTTCTTCATCCACAAAGACAATATGTCCTGGCGTATGCCCGGGGGTAAATAAGACCGACAAAGTATGCTTGCCGACGGTGACCGTATCACCTTGCACTAACCACTGATCCGGCTCGAACGGCTCGGCGTGGGCAAAACCAAACATTTGTGCCTGCGCCGGTAAGGCTTGTAACCAAAATGCATCTTCTTTGTGCGGACCAATCACCGGAATATCAAGCGCGTTAGCCAATTCTACTGTGCCACCCACGTGATCTAAATGGCCGTGAGTAAGAAGGATTTTCGTCACGGTGACATTGAGTGAATGAATCACTTGGCGAATTTTAGCCACGTCACCACCTGGGTCGACGATCGCTGCGTCTTGAGTTTGATCGCACCAAATAATCGAGCAGTTTTGTTGAAATGCCGTGACCGGCACAATCTCATAATGCAACGCCATACAGTTAGCCTTCCTTTTGTATAAGTGCGGTAGCCGCCGATAACGACGTAAATACGGGCCTCACTATGCCATGCTGTCATCAGTTTGCAACTGTGCTGCCAAGGAGATGTCACCTTCACGCTCTAGGCTGAGATAAGGATACCTGGATACCTTTCAGGTGCGCTTTATTGTATGCAGGGCTGCTTATGTTAGATATTGATAAAGTATTATCGTCGCATTATCCCCGGTTAGAAC
>NZ_MUFH01000481.1:0-1858 GCF_001996115.1 Salinivibrio sp. MA427 | reverse complement strand
GAAGATAGCATGACATGGGTAGGCACGATTACGCTGGATAACGAAGCAAAAAACCATTTCCCCATTAAAGTACGCATGGAGCGATAATGAGTAAAAAAGCTTGGCTAGTCGCCATTATTGCCGTTTGTGTTGGCTTAGGCGCACGCGCCCTTTATGACAATTACCAACAAACACAACAACAAGCGCAAGCTGGCGCGTTGCAGTCCGATGGGCAGCCTTTCAACCTATATAATGTTGACGATCCCCGACCAAGGATTGTTTATTTCGGCTACACCCATTGCCCTGATGTATGTCCAACATCACTTGCGGTTTTGTCGGCGGCATTAAAGTCGCTGCCAGAGTCGACGCAAAAGGCGGTATCGCCTGTATTTATCACGCTGGATCCAAAACGTGATACCAGCGAAAAAGCCGCCGAGTACGCGCATTTTTTCCATCCTCTAATCACAGGCGTCAGCGGCTCCAGGGCGCAAATTGATCAACTTGCGAAACGCTATGGTGTGTTGTACCGCATTACCGAGCTGGAAGACTCTGCCATGGACTACGCCGTTGACCATAGCTCTTTTTTCTACTTTCTCTCGCCTGATGGCGAGCTTTTGGAAAAAATCCCACACACCTTAAACCCCGACATGCTGGTCGCCGCCGTTCAACGGGTAACTGATAACGATAAGGAATAACAATGAAATCTCTCAAGCCTTTTATTGCCGCTATTGCTTTTATACTGGCTCCCCTAGCGCATGCGCATGGCGAATTTTTTCTTCATGATGCTTATGCGCGCGCGAGTGCTCCTGGTGCGCCCAACAGTGCGGCCTTTATGGTGTTGGATAACCAAAGTAAGGTGCTAAAACGAGTGGTGAGCGCCAGCACACCAGCCGCCAAACGGGTTGAACTGCATGAACACGCCATGGTGGATGGCATGATGGAAATGCGTCAAATCGCGCAAATTTTAGTGCCGAAGGGCGAGCAAGTTATTCTAAAGCCGGGGGGCTTGCATGTGATGCTCTTTGACTTGGTAAAACCTTTAGAGGTTGGGGAACATATTTCACTGACATTAACCACCGCTGATGGCCACACGCTAACCAAGCAAATTCCGGTAAAAACCGTCATGGCTGGCATGAAACATCACAGCGGTAGCGAATAAGAGGCAGTAACGGCGGCCGCAAGATTGTACAAAAAACAGCCAAAAAAGGCGAAAGCGGTCATCTCGTGTTAACTGCGTCAAGGTATGATAGCTAAGTGAAGGGTTGGCAAGCAAAATCTCTTGTTAGCGTCTAAGGTTAGGTGTGGTCACGTCTAAGCGTGATACTCCTAACGTTATGACGATTTTAAACAACAGTCGAGGTTATCTATGAAAATCCGTCCAATGGCTCTAGCTGCGGTCGTATCAAGTGTTTTATTGATGGGCTGTACCAATACCACCGCATTACAACAAAGCGTCAATGATTTATCGGCAAAGGTCGACGCGCTCTCCAATGACGTTTCAATGATGAAAAATGACGTTAGTGAGACGAAAAACACATCAGGCATGGCCTATGATGAAGCCAAACGTGCGAATAAGCGCATTGATAATATGGCGCAGTCATACACAAAATAAGCTTTTAACAACGCTTACTCATCGTTGAAATAAATAGACGCCAAATCGGTAAGCTATCTTAACAAACGGCGCACGATGCGCCGTTTGTTATTTTTTGACTCCAGGGCGATTGACTGACGGGACGAACGTATCTGCTTGAGACGTTGATTGTTGTCAAATCGGTAAGCTATCTTAACAAACGGCGCACGATGCGCCGTTTGTTATTTTTTGACTCCAGGGCGATTGACTGACGGGACGAACGTATCTGCTTGAGACGTTGATTGTTGT
>NZ_MUFH01000480.1:0-1182 GCF_001996115.1 Salinivibrio sp. MA427 | reverse complement strand
CATACAGAGCGTGAAGAGTTCAAGTTTAATGAGCGTGGCGTGTGGAAAAACTAACAAGCGCCTGCAATCTGCCTCTGGCAGTTGAGGCGGGCGTTAACTGCCCGGAGGTAAAGTGGGTATTCAAAGGCAAGAGACATTGATCCATTGGAACTTTTTCTTATCCATTGAAGAGGATCTAGATAGGCTTGGACGTTTTGTGGATTTCTCTGCGAACGATGACGCATTCTCAATTGAGATTGCTAGACTATTTTTGGCTGCGAGTGCGGAGGTCGATGTTGTTCTCAAACAACTATGCAAGGCGTTGAATCCTGACAGTGAGGCAAGCTCAATTAATGCTTATCAAGCTGAGTTACTGACTGTATTGCCTAACTTCCAGGAATTTGAAGTGATTCTTCCAAGGTATGGGCTGACTTTGAAGCCTTGGATAGACTGGGGGAATAATCATCCTCCCTTTTGGTGGCAAGATCACAACAAAGTAAAGCATCACCGCCATGAGCATTTCGATAAAGCAAATCTAAAAAATTGCCTGAACTCTATCGCGGCTCTCTATGTATCGGTGCTGCATCTTTATCAGCAGCAAGCCTCAGAAGGTGAGCTATTGCAGCTCCCTAGGTTATTCAATGTTGCCGATAGGCACTTCGGCGGCACTGAAATGGGGCGCTATGGACATTCGTTCAAATATAATTTGCTGTAGCAGTTAACAAGGCCAGGCACAGCGACGGCTTTTTCGTTGTGGCTTCGCCTTCACTACAAAGCCGCGCGTGCTGGCGGCGTTATGAACTACAGGGATAAACAGTGTATTCCATTGAAAAAGCGTCTTTAAATCACATCGAAAGGCTAGTAGAAATTCAAATATCTGCTTTTTCGAATGATCGTAAAGTATGTGGTGCTGGTCCACCGGGTTTCGATAGTACTGAGTACCAAATAGTATGCCTTGAAAGCTACTTTTACTTTGTGATTAAACGTTCGAAAGAAGTAGTAGGTGGTTTTTACTTTTCAGTTGATGAAGAGCGCTTGAATCTTATTCGGCTTTTTGTTGAACCAAGCTATCAGCGTCAAGGACTGGGTAAAATGGTTCTTGATTACCTAGTAAGGCAGGTTTCACATGGTATGTATATTGAGCTAGAAACTCCGACTTTTAACACAGACGCTCATAGGTTTTACGAAAGGAATGGCTTTCAC
>NZ_MUFH01000048.1:0-12662 GCF_001996115.1 Salinivibrio sp. MA427 | reverse complement strand
ACGTGTAAAGCATGTTGCTGTCGTTTAGAGGTGATGCTGATTACCGATACCGGTGTACCCAGAGAGCATATTGAAATCGATGCTTGGGGCGGAGAGGTAATGAAACGGCTTGACGATGGTTGGTGCTCGGCGGTTGATCGAGACACGTTTATGTGCACGATTTATGAAAATCGGCCTTGGATTTGTCGAGAGTTTGAAATGGGCTCAGATGAATGCATCGATGAGCGTAAAAACATGTAACCACGATTCACCGTGAAAAAAGAGGGCCTTTTGAACAAACAGGCCCTCTTTTTTTATTTTTTGATCGCGCGAGGGCGGCCGTTCTCATCAATGGCAACATAGTTAAATGTTGCATGACTGACCTTATTACGATCACCAATTTCATCATGGCTGACGGGCTTAACCCATACCTCGAGTTCAATGGTTATCGACGTATTGCCGATACGTTGGCAGGTACCGTAGCAGCAGACCACATCGCCGACGCTCACCGGTGCTTTAAAAGTAATGTCATTGACTGAGACAGTCACAACGCGACCGCCTGAGATTTCTTTCGCCAAAATGGCGCCGGCCAGATCGAGCTGAGACATAATCCAGCCACCAAAAATATCACCATTGGCGTTAGTGTCCGCAGGCATCGCTAATGTACGAAGCAGCAGTTGGCCGCGTGGGCAGTTGTTTTTATTGTCAGACATGGCTCTCTTCACATCTTATTGAAAAGGGGCAATGCGCCCCTTTTTTACAGTACAAGATAAGAATTGTGACCGCTAACACAGCATTCGGGCAAGTTTTTATTGGTCTGATAAGCGTTAAACCCAGTCCCAGCCGAAGACCAACAGCATTAAAATGGGGCAAATAACACGCACATAGCCGGGCCAAATTTTCCAGAACCAGGTGTCGCCCAGTTCAGGACTGCCTTGCACCAACTCTTTTAATATTTCGTTGCGGTGCCATAGCCAACCGGCGACAAGCGCAAACAGTAGGCCGAGAATCGGCTGTGCGTATTCGGTGGTCACGGTGACGACCAAGCCAAACAGCTCGCCAAAGTTGTAGACAATGATGGCCGAGGCGGCGGTGATCAGGCCTCCTATCCACCAGACCGCTTTTTCTCGTGATTGTTTCAGCTCTTCGGTCGCACAGGCGACAGGCACTTCAAGCATGGAAATCGCCGAGGTGAGTGCCGCAATCACCATGAGCAGGAAGAAGGCAAAACCGATGAATAAGCCAGCCGAGCCCATGGTGTCAAACATGGCCGGTAATACGCTAAATACCAGGGTGTCGCTGCTCAGCAATTCGCCCGCTTCGCTGTATATCGCGACCCCATTGTGCTGTGCCACAAACATGGCGGGCATGATCAGTAGCCCCGCGGTAAAGGCAATGCCCGTATCGAGTAGCGCAACTTGCGCGGCCGTTTTAGGAATGCTGGCAGATTTGGATAAGTAAGAGCCGTAGACCATCATCACGCAGACACCGAGCGATAACGAGAAGAAGGCTTGCCCCATGGCACTCACAACCAGGCTAGGTGACAGGTGTGACATATCGGGGATCAGGTACATTTCTAAACCATCGATCGCACCCGGTTGGAACAAAATGTACACCACCATGACCACGAACAACAAAAACAGGACGGGCATAAGGCGGGATGACCAACGTTCAATGCCGTTAGCAATGCCATTGCGCACAACCAGGATGGTCGGCACCATAAAACACAGCATCAATACCAGATTTCGGGTATCGCTGAATGACTCTAACCAGTTAGCGGCATCGACAAAGCCCAGCGCGGTGAGCAGTGGTGACACCATAAAGCCGACCAGCCAACCGGCAACGATGGCATAGAAGCTAAGGATACCGGTTGCCCCGAGCATACCGACCAAGCCGAGCAAACGGCCCAACCACGTTGGCCAGCCGGCGACTGAAGATAACGAGCGAACAGGGTTGGCATTACCGTAACGGCCAATAGTGAGTTCTGCTATTAAAAGAGGGTACGCTAGGATAAAAACCATTAGCAGATAAATGAATAGAAAAACGGCGCCGCCGTTAGAGGCGGTTTGGGTCGGGAATCCCCAAATGTTGCCTAGCCCAATGGCTGAGCCTGCTGCCGCCAAAATAAACCCAATGCGGGATGAAAATTGTGCGCGTTGTGTGTTTGCCATACCTACTCGTTATCGTTTGCGATAATTAATTGATTTTTTTAACGACACCTCAAGATGTCGTCGTTGATGAAACTGTCAAAGGTGTAAACTTTTTATTACGAACTTGGATGAGTGATTCCCAGCTCAAAGACTCGTAAGTAAAACAGTTTATGCGTAGAATTTGAAGGTCTTGCCGTATGTAATGCCTAAAATAAGCATAATTTCCCCATATTCTTCCTGCTCGTGATGACTTCTTCGACAGTGATAAGCGCGATTCGCTACCTATAGTGAGTATCACAGTGACTTTCTCTGCTGCAATCACTGATTTAACAATCTAGTAACATTGCGGTGAGTTGTCACAATAATATGACTGACTGCGCTAAGATAAGCGCCAATGATGTGCGTTAACTCACTGTCGAGTCTGATTGTGTCGTCACCTAAAGACAAGACGTTGCTTGCACCCGCTCATAACCTAGGCAGAATGGAAGAGCTAGCGGGTTAACCCTTTATTAATGACTATCAAGGTGTGCACTTGGGCATGGAAAAAGTCTACGAAATCCTTACCGTACTGTTGTTGTTACTGTACTGGTTAACAATTGCGGGTGTAACGATACGCGTGGTATTCAAGCGACGCGCACTGGGCGTGTCGATTGCTTGGCTGATGATTATCWATATTCTGCCGATTGTGGGGGTGATTGCGTACCTGCTTTTTGGAGAATTGAACTTGGGGAAAACCCGAGCCGTGCGGGCGAAAGCGATGTTTGAGCCTTATCGTCAGTGGCTGTTAAGTTTACAAGCGTGTCCCGCGCACCGTCCCCATCATATTAATGAGCAATCCCACCATGTGAACCGGCTCTGTCATGCTCGAATTGGTGTCCCTGAGCTCACGGGCAATCAATTGGCGTTGAAAACGGAACCGGCAGAGATCCTTAAATCTGTGGCACTCGACATTCGTCAGGCGCAAAAAAGTGTGGATATGGTGTTTTATATCTGGCATCCGGGCGGGCACGCTGATGAGGTGGCGCAGGCGGCGTGCGATAAAGCAAAACAGGGCATTCCAGTGCGGATCATGTTGGATTCTGCAGGGAGCAAAGCTTTTTTCCGTAGTAAATGGCCTCATGCGATGCGCGAGGCCGGGGTTGAGCTGATAGAAGCACTGGCGGTGAACCCGTTCAGGATGTTCTTTCGTCGCCTCGATATTCGCCAGCATCGTAAAGTGGTTATTATCGATAACCAACTGGCTTATACCGGCTCGATGAATATGGTCGATCCACGATTTTTCAAGCAAAATGCGGGTGTTGGTCAGTGGGTCGATGTGATGGTTCGCGTGTCGGGGCCGACGGTATCGGTGCTTAGCAGCGTATTTGCCTGGGACTGGGAAGTTGAAACCGGCATTCGTGACCTGCCCAGTGCGCCCGAATGCTTGATGATAGAAGATCATCAACATGCCAATCATGCCGTACAAGCGATTCCGTCAGGGCCTGGATTGCCTGAGGGAATGATCCAACAAGTGCTCACCTTGGCCATTCACCAAGCGGAAACCAGTATTACGATTACCACGCCTTATTTGGTCCCCAGTGAAGGCCTGATGGTCAGCCTGCAAACCGCGGCGCAACGCGGTGTGAAAGTGACGATCATTGTGCCGGAAAAAAATGATTCGCTGATGGTGGAGTGGGCGAGTCGCTCATTTTTTGAGGACTTGATGTCAGCGGGGATAAACATCTATCGCTTCAGCGGTGGCTTATTGCATACCAAGTCAGTGCTTGTCGATGAGCAGTACTGCTTAGTGGGAACGGTAAACCTTGATATGCGCAGCCTATGGTTAAACTTTGAATTGACTTTGACTGTCGATGACCCTGAATTTTGTGCTGCTATTAACCAATTACATCAGGATTATCTGGCTCAGTCTTCGCGCGTGAACCCTGAGAGCTGGCAACAAAGGCCGGTTTACCTCAAACCTATCGAGCAGTTTTTTTATATGTTTAGTCCGCTGTTGTAAAAAAAGCCCACCATGGCACGACTTGCCTGGTGGGCTTTTTGCTATCGGTACTGATGACGACAAGCGACTGAAAGCTACGAGGCGTGTGCTGTTGCCGCTTTCATGGCTCGGACAAACTCAGTCAGCGCGTTGAGCATAGTCGGCACGTCGTGCTGATGGGTTTCAATAATTTTCACCACCGCTGAGCCTGATATTGCACCGGCGGCTCCGGCCACAATGGCTGCCTTGACTTGCTCAGGGGTTGAAATACCAAACCCAAGTAGCGGGCGCGGTGCTTGATGATGAAGTAGGGTGCCTAGCAAGTGCTCGACCGGTGTGCCGGCTTTGGCTTCCGCACCAGTTACCCCGGCGCGCGATACCAAATAGGTATAGCCACGACCCAGCTCGGCCACTTTGGCGAGGGTTTTATCGTCCGCATTGGGTGGGGCGATAAAAATCGGATCGATACCGTGCGCTAGGGCGTGATCACGAAAGGGGGCGGATTCAGAAATCGGGGCATCGGCGATAAGCACCGAGTCGACGCCAACCTCAGCGCAGCGGGTGTAAAATGTTTCGATACCCCGTGCATAGACTAAGTTGGCGTACATTAATAACCCAATGGGAATCGTGGGGTGCTTGGCACGAATGGTCGCTAACATGTCAAAACAGGTATCGGGTGTGGTGCCGGCTGCCCGCGCTCGGATCGTGGCGTCTTGAATGGTCGGCCCATCAGCGAGCGGATCGGAAAATGGCATGCCGAGCTCTAGGGCATCCGCGCCACCTTCAATCAAGGCATCGACTACGGCGAGCGATTGCTCAGGATTCGGATCCCCCAAGGTCACAAAGGGAACAAAGGCGCCTTGCTGTTTGGCATCCAAGTTTGCAAACATTGATGAGTATCGCGTTGATGGTGCCACCATTGAATACGACTCTTCTACTTGGCCATATTCATCTTGCATTAATGGCGATTTCATCCCAAAGAAAATCCCGGGCTTACCGTGTTTTAAGGGGGCGCCGTGCTGATCGGTATCGRGTCCTTTACCGGCCGGTTCCACGCCAATTAAGCGCACGTCTTTGTCTTCAATAAAGTCCGCAAACATGCCAATGGCGTTTGAGCCGCCGCCGACACAGGCGATCACCGCATCGGGCAAGCGGCCTTCTGCGCGCAGGATTTGTTCGCGGGTTTCTTCGCCAATAATGCGTTGAAACTCGCGCACAATGGTCGGGAAAGGATGAGGGCCGGCCGCGGTGCCGAGTAAGTAGTGCGCGGTATCATAGTTGGCAGACCAGTCGCGCATCGCCTCGTTACAGGCATCTTTGAGGGTCGAGGAGCCCGCGTGCACGGGGATCACCGTTGCGCCCATCAGCTTCATGCGAAACACATTGGGGCTTTGACGTTCAACATCCTTGGCACCCATATAAATGCGGCATTTTAGCCCCAACAGCGCACATGCGAGTGCGGTCGCCACGCCGTGTTGTCCGGCGCCGGTTTCGGCAATAATTTCTGATTTGCCCATGCGCTGAGCGAGCATCGCCTGGCCAAGCACTTGGTTGGTTTTGTGCGCGCCACCGTGGAGTAAATCTTCACGTTTGAGATAGAGTTTAGTCTTGGTGCCCTTGGTAAGATTACGGCATAACGTCAGTGCGGTGGGGCGTCCCGCGTATTCTTGCAATAGACGAATATAGTCGTCTTTAAAGGTGGGATCTTCTTGCGCATCAATAAACGCTTGCTCGAGTTGATCGAGCGCAGGCACCAAAATTTGTGGCACGTACTGGCCGCCAAATTCACCAAAATAGGGGTTAAGCTTGCTCATAATAATCCTTTTACGTCTTTAATTTGGTGCCGAGGTGCGTCGTTCACCCCGGCGTAATCACTCATTTCTGGACAATTAATAACGGCGTAGGGCACGAAACGCCGCGTTAAGCTTGTGGGCGTCTTTCACACCGGGCGCATGTTCGACGCCGGAGTTAAAATCGAGCCCTAAGCAGCCTTGTGCAGCGGCCTTTGCGGCATTGTCGGGCGTCAAACCACCCGCGATCATCACTTTGTCTTTGGCCGCTTTTGGGATCAGGTGCCAATCAAAGGTTTTGCCGGTGCCGCCAGATTGCTGACCGACTCGGCTGTCGATGAGGTGGCGGTCTGCGTCGATGCCGTCTAACGCTGGGGCGACATCAGACACACCGTGCGCTTTCCACATTTCACAGTGGGTCGGAAGCCTTTCGCGCAGTGCTTGTAAGTACGCAGCATCTTCATCGCCATGTAATTGCACCGCGTGTAGGTTGAGCTGATGGGCATGCGCTGCGACTGTCTCTATTGCGTGGTTTTGGAACACGCCCACATAGCGAAGCGGCGCGCCTTGCTGTACACGTTCGGCCACGGCTGGGGTTACCGCGCGCGGCGAGTGTTCAACAAAAATGAGCCCGCCATAAACCGCGCCCGCGTCATAGGCGGCGAGGGCATCATCGGCTGAGGTTAACCCGCACACTTTGTTATCGCCCAAGATCACTTTACGTAGCGCAAGCGTGAGATCGGGCTCTGCCATTAAGGCACTGCCAATCAAAAAGCCGTCGGCGTAATCGGCGAGGTCGCGCACATGGCGGTGGCTATGAATGCCACTTTCTGAAATCACGATCGCTTTTTCCCCCACTTGCGGTGCTAAGCGTTTGGTGCGATCGCGATCAATACTTAAATCGCGCAAATTACGGTTGTTAATGCCAATCACCACCGCCCCTAAGGCATTGGCCCGCGCCAGCTCGTCTTCGGTACTCACTTCGGTGAGTACCCCCAGCTTTAAAGACTCGGCTAAATCGGCTAGCTCACGGTATTCGGCGTCGTCGAGCACTGACAGCATCAACAAGATCGCATCGGCTTGATAATGACGCGCGAGGTAAACCTGATACGGGTCGATAATAAAGTCTTTACACAGCACTGGAGCATCAACTTGGTCACGCACGATGGGGAGAAAATCAAAACTGCCCTGAAAGTAGTCTTCATCGGTGAGTACCGAAATCGCCGTGGCGAATGGCTTGTATGCTTGCGCAATGGCTGCTGGATCAAAATCGTCTCGAATCACTCCTTTCGAGGGCGAGGCTTTTTTGCACTCCAAGATAAACTGCGAGCCCGGTGCGGCTAACGCAGCACGAAAATCACGATCGCTCGGCGTCAGTTGGTCGACAAAGCTTTCTAACGGCTGGGCTTTTTTGCGGGCGGCGATCCAGCGTTTTTTGTCATCGACAATGCGGCCTAAAATGGTGTCGTTGAGGGCTGACGTGGTCATACTGCGCTCCTTTGTGCTAACGCTTGCATGATGGTGTAAGGCTTGCCCGACGCCATCACGTCCAAGGCCTGTTGGGTATTTGCTTTCAAATCTTCTTGTCCGAATAAGCGTAGCAATAGGGCGACATTGACCGCTACCGCCGCTTGCTGAGCATCTGTGCCTTTACCTTGCAAAATCGCGCGGATCATCTCGCGGTTTTGCTCGGGCGTGCCCCCGGCAATGCTGTCCAGCGGGTATTGGGATACACCAAAGTCGCTGGGGGTCAGGGTGTAATGCTCAATCTGCGTTGGCGTGATTTCTGCTACCGTCGTAGGGCCATGGATCGCCACTTCATCCAGGCCGTCACCGTGAACCACGGCCGCGCGCGTCATGTTGAGGTTTTGCATGGTTTGCGCAATTGGCGCCACCAGTGCTTGGTCGTACACGCCCATTAGCTCAATACTGGGCTTGGCTGGATTGATTAACGGCCCAAGCAGGTTAAAGATGGTGCGTGTTTTCATGGCTTGGCGCACGGGCATCGCATGGCGCACACCGGTGTGGTATTGCGGGGCGAATAAAAAGCACACGCCAAGTGTATCCAGTGCCGCACGCGCTTGCTCGGCAGGCATGGCCAAATCAATCCCAAACGCGGCGAGTAGATCCGACGAGCCGGATTTGCTTGAGACCCCGCGATTGCCGTGCTTGGCGACTTTCACGCCACAGGCAGCGGCCACAAATGCGGCGGTGGTAGAAATATTAATGGTGTTCGCCCCATCGCCACCGGTGCCGACGATATCGGCAAACGGATAGCTGGGACGTGGAAAAGGCTCGGCGTTATCGGTGAGTGCCTTCGCGGCGCCGGCGATTTCTTCGGGGGTTTCCCCTTTAATCTTCAATGCGGTTAACGCGGCGGCTAATCGAGCAGGCTCGAGCTCGCCTTGAATAATGGCGCTAAATAGTTGTTCACTTTGCGTTTGGCTGAGCGACTGCTGTTGGTAGAGCGCTTCTAGTAGGTGATCCACGGTTGCTTGATCCATCACTGCATTTAACCTCGATGTGTCTGTCCTGACGTCCGTACTTATTGGTGCTGTACGTGTTGTATCTCTATTCGTTTCTTTATTTATTGGTTTGTTTAGCTATTAATCACGATTGCCTTGATAAAATTCACTCGCCCAATCAATGGTGTGGGTGAGTAGCGCCGCCCCTTGCGCGGTTAAAATCGATTCGGGGTGGAATTGATAACCGACTACATAGTCGGTGTTGTTAACCACGGCCATCACTTTCTGATCTTTGCCATCAAAGGTTGTGGCGATGACATCCAAGTTGGCAGGGACATCAGTGGCAACCAGTGAGTGGTAACGGGCGACGGTTAATGGTGAGGCAAGTGGACCAAATACCGCATGTTGCTGGTGGTGCATGGCTGAGGCTTTGCCGTGCATAATGGTGCCGGCGCCTGCCACTGTACCGCCGTAGGCTTCAACGATGGCTTGCTGGCCCAGACAAATTCCTAACATCGGCACGTGGCCGCGTAACGCCTCAATCAATGCGGGCATGCAGCCGGCATCGGCGGGTGCACCCGGGCCGGGCGAGAGCACCAGTAGCGGCTGGGGCAGGGCACGAATGTGGCTGACAATGGCATCAGCATCTAAATGGTGCCGGAACACCGTGACCGGGTAACCCAATGCGCGAAATTGATCCACTAAGTTATAGGTAAAGGAGTCCATGTTATCGAGCAAGACAATGTCCATTTTCGGGGTGCTCATGGTTGGCCTCCTTGGTGAGCAGCTTGAATCGCATGGATCACGGCTTGCGCCTTGCCGCGGGTTTCGTCCGCTTCCGCTTGTGGGTCAGAATCAAACACCACGCCTGCGCCGGCTTGCACGGTAGCAAGGCCGTTTTCAACGTAGGCGGAGCGGATCACGATGCAGGTGTCCATGTCGCCTGAACCGGTAAAATATCCCACCGCACCGCCATAGCTACCGCGGCGGCAATGCTCGGTATCACGGATCAGTTGCATCGCTCTAAGTTTCGGTGCACCGGTGAGCGTGCCCATGTTCATACAGGCTTGGTAGGCATGCAGCGCGTCAAGATCGGGTTTAAGTTGACCCACCACCCGAGAGACTAAGTGCATGACGTGGCTGTAGCGGTCCACTTTGAGCAAATCGGCCACGTGGCGGCTGCCGGGCGTGCTAATGCGTGCAACATCGTTACGGGCCAAATCGACCAGCATCATGTGCTCAGCATTTTCTTTTTCATCATTACGCAGCTCAAGTTCAATCCGGCTATCTAAGTCGTGATCAATGCTGCCTTGGGCCGTTTTTCCGCGTCGACGAGTACCGGCAATAGGATAAATTTCGACTTGATTGGTCGTTTGGGTATATTTGAGTGCGCTCTCTGGTGAGGCACCAAATAAGCTGAATTCGCTATCGCGCAGATAAAACATATACGGGCTAGGATTGCCGTGTTTCAGCGCGCGATAGGCATTGAGCGGCGACGGGCACGCGAGTGTAAAACGGCGCGAGGGCACCACTTGAAACACATCTCCGGCGATCACGTGTTTTTTTAGCGCTTCAACTTGCTGACAAAAGTTTGAATCGGAGACTGAAACTGCGACCGAGTGTTCAGTCATCACGGGCGCGTCGGGAAGTGGCGCAGGCGATAAGCAGGCTTCTTTGATGCGTTGCAAGCGGCGCGATAAATCCACGTAGTGGGCACTTGCATTATCGCCACCAAACAAGGTGCCTTGTAAGCGTGCTTGTCGGTGTTGGTGATCAATCACCAGTAAGCTCTCGGCGACATAAAAGAGATAATCCGGACAGCTCTCGGTGCCGTCTACGCTGGACAGTGTTTCGGTACTGGCGACTAAGTCATAGGCAAATAAGCCGCCGATAAACAGCGCATCGTCAGGCTGGTTCTCCAACGCGACGCTTTGTTTAACGACGCGCAGCGCATCAAACACCGACGCTTGGCGCAGACGGGCGTCTTCATCCAGCAGGGCACCATTGTCGTTAGGATGGCGGAATGTCAGTGTCAGTGCCGGCTGATTGTTACGCTCAGTGCTTTCTGCCTCACAGGGTAACGCTTGCAGCGCCGCACTTTGCCTGATGCTGTCGAGCAAATGGGCGCCATTATGGGTCAGCGCTTGCAAGGTTACGGTTTGCGCCCGGCATTCAATCCGTACCGCGGCGTCAACGAGCATCAGGCTTTTCACGTTGCGCTTTGAGTCAATTTCAGCTGACTCCAGCAACATGCTAAAGGGTTTATCTTGGCACACGGCGGCATACAGCTCGGTCGGATCGGCCACATAAGGCACCGACAGTTGGAGCGTATCGAGCTCGCCGCATTGGAGGTGATGGGTGTTCACAGCTTTCTCCCTGCCGCTTGAACAAAGGGGGTTAATTCTTGCATTAGCTGCGCGAACATATCGCCGGTCAATGCTTGGTGACCGTCTGACAACGCCTCGCTTGGATTCAGATGGCTTTCCACAATAATGCCATCTGCGCCGACGGCTGCAGCCGCGCGTGATAGCGGCGTGACGAGCTCTCGCACACCCGTTCCATGGCTTGGGTCGACCAGTACTGGCAGGTGGCTGCGTTGTTTCATAAAGGCCACCGCGTTTAAATCCAAGGTGTTTCTTGTGGCGGTTTCGTAAGTGCGAATGCCGCGCTCACACAAAATCACATTAGGGTTGCCCGCATCGACAATATATTCCGCTGCCAGCAAACATTCTTCGATAGTGGCGGAAAGGCCGCGTTTTAACAAGACCGGTTTGCCAGTTTCTCCCACTGCTTTGAGTAAGCCATAGTTTTGCATATTACGTGCGCCAATTTGCAAGCAATCAATGTATTCACACACGGCATCGACTTGGCTGATTTCCATCACTTCTGACACGGTTGGCATGCCAGTGAGCTCACTGGCTTTTTTTAGCAGCTTAAGCCCTTCTATTCCCATGCCTTGAAAATCATAAGGGCTGGTGCGCGGCTTAAAGGCACCGCCACGTAACACACGAGCGCCGTGGGTTTTAACGCGCTCCGCCACGGATAGCAATTGAGATTCCGACTCCACCGAGCAAGGGCCTGCCATGACCACAAAGTCTTGTCCACCGACAGGCACATTGCAGATATTTACTACGCTATCGTGCGGCTGCACATCACGGCTGACGCGTTTGTACTTGGTTAAAATCGGTTTCACTTCTTCAACCAGCGGGTTGGCCTCAAAGTGGCATTGTTGCAAAACGCGTTCATCGCCCAACGCGCCGAGTACAATGCGCTCAACCCCTGGCATGTAAAGCGGTTTTAATCCGCACTGCTCGATTTGGTTGAGTAGCCCTTTGGCGTCCTGCTCAGTGGCTTGGGGTTTAAGTACAATAATCATCAAATATCCTTTTAAACTATGGTTGTGGATTACCGTGGCGTAATGCTTAGTGGCCAAATGCTTAGTGGCTAAATGCGTAGTGGCACGATAACGCTTAATGGCAAAGCTCAGAGACAAAAACGCCCGCGTCAGTGGCGGGCGTTGTGAATAAGGTAGCTGTTGATACAGCCTGTCACACCGCCCGTAAGGAGCCGTGCCACCCAATAAGCGCAACAGAGGTCATAGATGTCGCTAGCGTGCTGACGGCCAGTACTGCAGTGGGTGCCGTGTAAATGCCCTTTGTGCGAGGCGAGGTATTGAAATACATGCTGCGAGACTCCGTTGTGACTGTTACCCTTAGCGCCATCTTGCTCTCCGAGACCGAGAAACGGTGCGCGTTAACTTGTGTACTAGTAAACTGATATTTTGTCTCTGTGTCAACGGGGAAAACCAAAAGAATGCAGAAAAAGTGCTGAAAAAGCGCACCATAAAAAATAACAAATGAATCAATAGTGTTCGCGTACGTGCATTAACTTGCTTGCGTTAGCATCACCAGAGTGCGTGGACATATTAAGGAAACCCGATACACCATGATCATTGATTTACATAGTCACACGACGGCCTCAGATGGCCGTTTATCGCCCCAAGATTTAGTGCAGCGTGCGGTTGAGCGCCGTGTGGGGGTGTTGGCGATTACCGATCACGACACCACTGCCGGGCTGGTGGATGCGCAAGCAGAAATTGACCGCCAAGCGCTGCCCCTTACCTTGGTCAGCGGTATTGAGATTTCTACTCTGTGGCAAAACTTTGATATTCACATTGTGGGCTTAAATATCGATCCGCACCATCCGGCATTAATCGCGCTGATTGCCGAGCAAGCTGAGCGACGCCAACAACGGGCGGAGTTGATTGCTGCACGGCTAGAGCGCTCGCATTATATAGGCG
>NZ_MUFH01000479.1:0-1194 GCF_001996115.1 Salinivibrio sp. MA427 | reverse complement strand
TAATTATAGATTAAGTCCATAATGAGAGTGTGTGAGCATGAAATGGTGAATGATATGACAGCAGCACAAGCACCAAAGGCGGCAGACAAGAAGAGAATGGCTCAGGTCGGCTTCAAAGCTGCTGTAAAAATAATGGAAGGATGGGGCTGTACCGGCGCAGACATGCAGCGAATTCTTCGCATGCCAAGGTCTACATTCCAAAAGTACAAGGCGAACCCAGACACTATATCTATGGATGATGATCAGCTTGAGCGCTTAAGCTATATCGCAAACATTCACAGTAGCCTTCGAATCATCTTCGATAACCAAGAGAACGTTCAGGGTTTCATGTCGATGGAGAACAAAAACGCTTACTTCGAAGGGCAGACGCCTTTATCTATTATTAGTAGCGGCAAATTCGCTGATCTTTACGAAGTGTTCTGTCGTGTCGACGCGTTACGTTCAGGTCAATGGGGGTAGCATGCCGAATGCGAGAGAAAATCAAGCGGTAGGTTATAGGCTCATTCCGTCTAAGTACCCGACGATTGATTTGTTTGATGATGTCCTTAATCCGGAAGACTTTGAGGTGATGTATCAACTGCAAGCATTGACGAATCCACGTATTCTCGATGAAGTGGGTGATGTTTCCCTGATTAAGCCGGAGGAAATCCCGTACCACTGTGAACGTGGTCGTAGCTATGCGGTAGCCGCCTTTACGCACATTAACCGTGATGGCTCACGCTTTGCTGATGGCAGCTTTGGGATGCTTTATATTGGTGACACCGAACAAACCGCTGTAAAGGAGGTCATGTATCACCAGCGCAAGTATTGGGCTGGCGTTAATGGGCTTCACTATGATCGTTTGGTGTTTAGGGCGCTTCGTTTCACATTTGATGATAATAAGGTGATTGATGTGTGCGACAAGCCAATGACAGATCCAATTTACGACCTGATTGATTACTCTGCGGCACAGATGCTTGGCCGCCAGGTACGGCAAAATGATACATTATCAGGGATCCGCTACCACTCAGTGCGAAATGAAGGGAGGATTTGCTGGGCGATGTCTACGCCACAGGTGGTTAGCGATGTCATCCAATGCTTCCACGCAGAAATGATTTGGAACGGGAAAGAAATCAGCCAGGTTGAGAAGATTTACTTACTGGATGAATCGATATAGCGGTATGTTAATAAACCAATCTTAAGTGCGCATTATAT
>NZ_MUFH01000478.1:0-1239 GCF_001996115.1 Salinivibrio sp. MA427 | reverse complement strand
CAAAGAAACGCTTTATACTCTTGATTAGTAATTAGATATTTTCCGATACGAAAGTTACGCAAAGAAATTTGATGGCGAGGCGTTTCTTTTACTATCCATATTCTCTTAAGTTTCAAATGCTCACAGTCCACCATAACACGATCGACTTGCTGTTCATCAAGTCCAACAGAAACCTGCCCACCGGGTACATCGCACATCGCAGGCTTGAACGTATCCAGTCGTAAGTCACCTTGATAACAAAGTTGCTGACCGGCAAAATAACGAACCTCAATTGAAGTATCTTCACTTTCGAGGATTTCAGCAAGTTGTTGGGGTGTTTTATACTCTAATTTTGAACGAATTTCTTCGTTAAAAAAAACTCACGTAATGGGATAAAATATTCTGGATAACCAAGGAGCTCTCTATCGGTCATTTCAGGACAAGCCGTTGCACTTAGCTTCGGCGAACCATAATCTAATTCGTACTTCATAACTCTATTTCCAACTTATAAAATACAAACTAAACCAGTCTGCAAACAGTTATTTTGGAAAGTATCCCAAAAGCCTTCAGGGCGACTATCAACATCTTTATCTTGAAGTAATGGCTTCTGCCAGTAATAGTCGCTAAATCCCGCTTCTTTAATCGCCTGTTCATAATCAGACTCGCTCCAGCGGAAGAAAGTAAATGGACTCGGTGGTGTCGTGACGAACTCTGCCTTGTGTTTATAGCCTTTATGCCAAACTTCCTCCGTTTTGACATTAACCCCATAACGCTCAAAGTTCCCTTTACTAAGAGAAAAGTTAGGATCAACAGTGTATGCGACAAGTTTACACCCTGATTTTAAGTTATTGGCAATATTTTTAAACATCGCTTTAAGTTGTTCAAGTGAGCTAGAATAATTGAAAAGCCACGCAGCATTAATCAGATCGAATTCACCTAAATTCTCCATTTCTGCCGCATTGCGTACAAGATATTTAATATCTCGGTGATTAGTATCTGCATACTCCTGAGCCAACTCAATCATGGTTTCGGAAATATCGATACCGACTACTTTTCTCGCTCCCATTTGATAAAACCTATTCGCAAAAAAGCCATAACCACATGCCGCATCTAATACCTCCAATCCTTCAACACTCCCCACCATTGACATTATTGTCCGAACTTCAATCTCGCGCTGAGCTGCTGATTTGGTAAATTCTCCAAATAGATTTCCTATTGAGTCATAATCCGCAGTCATTGACATTTTTCTATCTCCTCGTT
>NZ_MUFH01000477.1:0-1253 GCF_001996115.1 Salinivibrio sp. MA427 | reverse complement strand
ACGATAATGAGAATGGTTATTATTAACTTGCACTCAGGGACATGACACGACGTTCCTGAAGGCACGACATTGCTCACATTGCTTCCAGTGTATTAGCGGGGCGCTTATCAAACAGTGATTAAGTTAGTCCGTTTTTTGCTAGGCGACATCTTTCGGGATGTCGCTTTTTTCTTTTTGGGCGCTGGCTTTTCGAACCAGGAGTGTTGGCGTGATGGCGGTGGGTGCAATAACAGTTTGATGACAGCGAATGAGTCTGAGCACAAGATCAATAAATGAAAAAGATTATCAACTAAGTGTTGAAAATGGTAATGAGAATGGTTATTGTTAACTTGTCTTCAGGGCAAAGCCCACAAGCTAGGCGTTGAAGGCACGACATTGCTCACATTGCTTCCAGTGTATTGGGGCCAGCAAACTGTTACTAGACAGCTTTGTTTTTGCGCTCACTTGTTACAGCGACGCCCACCTCGGCGTCGCTTTTTTCTTTGTGTCTTTCTTTTTCCCGTTATTATTTGCTTAGGCGAGCTCAACCAGTTTTTTCACCATCCGATTGATACCACTAGCTGCGTCCGAAACAGACGTTGCTAGCATATAGGCCGGTGTGGATAGCAGATGATGGCGCTGATCCAGCACATAATCCGATACTGGGCAGTCAATATGTTCACCCCCCATACGATTAAAGGCGGCAGCGATATCAGGTTCATTGCCAATGGTGCCTTTTACACCTTTTGGATAGATCTGCGGGATCATGATTGGTGCGATACACATATAACCGGCGGGCTTTTCTGCACGCATAAAAGCTTGGCAAACCGCAAACATATCTTGGTGTACCTGCACCGGATCGCCATTGTAAGCAAAGTCTGACAAGTTCTTGGCTGCACCAAAGCCACCGGGGACCAGTAAGGCGTCGAAGTCATCGACGTTTAAATCGGTAAGCGGAAGAATCTCACCACGAACAATACGGCTGGCTTCGGTGAGCACATTGCGCGTTTCGTTCATCGGCTCACCAGTACGATGATCGATCACATGGTGCTGATCGATATCTGGTGCGAAACACTGCCATTGCGCATTGTTTTGTTCTAGTGCTAGCAGCGACAATACGGTCTCTTGGATCTCTGCGCCGTCAAACACGCCGCAGCCAGATAAGATCACAGCCACCTTTTTCATCACGCTCTCCTTGTATCGAGATTAAAAATATCGCAATCAGTGTGGGCAATGCACAACGATCAACGACGCTAATATAGGCTACGTTTATC
>NZ_MUFH01000476.1:0-2374 GCF_001996115.1 Salinivibrio sp. MA427 | reverse complement strand
GGCTTACGTGGGGTCTTAGCTTCAATATTTAACTTAGCTAACTTCTGTTCCGACTTAGGGAAACTATAGGAGAAGAAAGGCTTAGTAGTTTTGGCTCGATAAGAGACTGGAAACAGCTCCCTACTTAATGCGTCAAGGTCAACACCAGATTGAATTTTTTGGTAAGCCTCTGAATCAATAGAAACAACTTTTGCTCGCTTCTTGGTATCACTCCACAGCGCATTAAAATTATCCACTTCGACTTTGCCATAATCAGCAAAAGATTCACGCCAACTGAAAAAAAGTGAAACTTCCTCAGAGTTATATTTAGACAATCCAGCCAGGGTTTCATTTGCTGAGCCACTGAATACAACAATTTCATCCTGCTGATAAAAGATCCCTATTTTTTTGTGGAACATGCCTTGATGAGTGAAGGCAAACTTAATCTCAAGTAGCCCTTTCGCCACCATATATGTCAATAGCTTCAGATTCATTTCGTCACTACTAAGCAATAAGTCAGCTAATTGAAGAGACTTTGTTTTACAAGGATTTGATACTCCCTCCATCACTGCCTCATACTCATTGTCAGATAATGGGTCACCAATGATAAGGCGCATCTTACCTTCAGAATGAATAAACTGCTCCAGTCCTTGTGCTGCTGAAACTAGAACATCAGCTGAAAAATAACCTACAGCTCTATCATAGCGATTTGCACAAGAGAGCAAGGGAATATGTACACACTCCAGTATACTTTCTTCATCGGTGTCATACTTAGCTTGAAGTCCAAGAGCTGAAAACTGCATTATTACTCCCAATCAAGCCATTGAGTAAGATTTCGCCATGCGTTAGTCAGCAGTAATACACCTCGTTCATCAATATGTTGCTTCGTCCATTCATCCGCAAACGTAATATCTGCAAATTTTTTTTCTAGCATTAATATTGAAGCATTACGCTTAGATTCATTAGAAATTTGGTTCTCTGCCAATAAGATATCATCAATATTGTCGATCGAATCATTGGATAAAGATTGGAGTAGATGTTGTTTGAGATTGTACCAAGACGGTGGATTCGTGCTGGAAACCCCATTGCGAGCATCAATTAATACGTTACCGATCTTGTTGTACTCTTCTGGGTNCTTCTGGGTTAGCAATTTCATCATCACCCCACCCTTCAGTAGAGCCACCGTTAAATACCTTCTTAATAGCGTCTTTACCAGAAAGTAGCTCCCACATTATAGTGGTCAGAAAGTCAGTACTCGGTTTATTTGAAATCTCATGATGGATACCGTTAAGCTCGATGCCATGCATACCAGCTAAGAGCAACATTTTAATACTCTTCGGCTTAGTTAGAATCTGTTGCTTAGAACAGATATCAAGCCACTTTTCATCAACATCCTCTTTCGGAGAGCCTTTTGAACTGATCTTTGCTTCTAGCTCTTCCCGAAAAAAACGCTTAATAATATCGGTATTAAATCGATCAGACGTCAGAGGCCCGCTACCCAATTGATATCCTTTTTGGTCTAGACTCACACCGCGTTCATGTAACTTTTTATAAACAGCATCAATTCCATCAGCTCCACCACTCATCGCACGCCAAAGTACGCTAAATGCAGTTACAGCCTTAAGCACTTTTGCAAAGYCGGAATACTCTGTACCGGTTACTCCAAACTTTTCATCAGCTAATACAAACTGTACCAATAGGCTTTGAACAATATCATGTTTCATATCTACGAGGTAACGTAAACATAGATTTGAAATATCCTGCTCGCTAGATTCTACTAGATTTCCGACACTAGGCACCGCAGCCTGCCAATGATCGAATAGAAAATCAGCAGTTGTTGCAAGTTGGGTTAAATACTCGTCTTTATAATGACAGTTTTCATAGCTTTTCAGCATTGCATCACGTTGATCTCTTAAGCTCGTAACTTTCACTTTTCCTTGATATGCGCGAACAAAGGCAAGTATTAGAGCTTTAGTTTTAAGGTTTTTTTCTTTACTTTTGATGGTACCTTCAAAGCGCTCCGTGATGGAGTTGAGAGTACCCATTGACGCTTCAATTTCTTCTTCGGGAGTCCCATTTTTTCTCTGGGCTCCGATGTGTTCAATTACTTTAGGAACAAACGTTTCAATGGCAGTAAGAGGCTCTCCTGTTGTGTTCAAAGCCTCAAACATATCGAATGCATAAGATTCATTGTTCACTTCAACATAAGTAAGGCAAACGCGGTGAAGCAAAAACTTTGCAAACGCGGCTATGTAAATTACTTCTGCAACTTTATCATGCGACTCAGATGCTTTTGCTAGATCCTTATCAATAGGGAAGTCTAAACATATATCTAACGTTTCAATATCGACTAAGTCGCTGATATTGATTTTCTCTTCTAGTTCGCCTTCAGGAG
>NZ_MUFH01000475.1:0-1262 GCF_001996115.1 Salinivibrio sp. MA427 | reverse complement strand
TGTCGGTACTGAGTGGCTTACCCGATAGCGATTGTAGCCGATAAATGGTGTCACCACCGAACAGCCAGCGTCCGCCATTTTGCATCGCCTTCTCTCTCATACTGTCTTTCACTCGACTGACCCACTGCTCTCGGCTCGACTTATAGCGTTCCGATAACTCTCCTAACTGCTTACTCAGCTCTTTTTGAAAGGTTTCAAACCGCGCTAGTCGATATTTTTCTTCAAAGTTAGTGAGGTAATCCGCGATTTTAAATTGGGGTTTGTGGGTTTCAAATCGTGCTCGCAGTGTTTCAAGAAAGCGACCGCTATCATCGACGCGTTTTTCCTGCTCTACATTAGGCTCTGTACGGATCACCACAATGATATCCGCGCCGCGCGCAAACGCTTCTTTCGCCGGGATCGCAGCGGTCACGCCACCATCGACGTACCGGTGATCGTTGATATTAACCGGGTGTGGATACAACAATGGAATGGCACAGGTTGCCTTGAGCGCATCAGGCCAATTATCATCCGTAAGCGAGAAAAAGGCAGGTTTCAAGATATCGACATCGGTTGCACACGCATAGGCATATCGATTTTGCAGGTGACGACGTGCCGTCTCCATGTCCAATGCCGTCTCTTTTCCGGGTAGCGCGGTCTCTAGTGCCCAATCAAGATCCATATGATGCTGACGCCGCACATACTTCATTAAGTGGAAGAAGCGTTCTTGGGTCGTCAGCTGGGTAATAAATCGGTAGCCATATTGGTATTGTTGGCAGACATACGCGCTCATATTGAGCGCCCCAGCGGACGTACCATAATAGTGCTCGAACGGATCAAAGTGGCGAGTCAAAAATGCGTCGATGACACCCGCCGTAAAAATACCGCGCTGCCCACCTCCTTGCAGGACCAAGGAAATTCTTTGCGGTCGCGAAGGCTGGCTCTTATTTAAACCGATAGCCTGCGTATCGGCCGCAAACATCTTAGGTTGTACGGCTTGCTTGCTGTCTACCACACTCGCCCCTTACGAGCACACTCACGTTATGCATCTGTTTTTATTGAACGATGCCGCATAGTCTAACGCGTCGTGTAACGCTGCGCTAGCGCTTACCCCGTTACGGATGAGTGAGCGTGTTTCAGTAAGCATCTAACCTGACACTTATCTACATTGTTCACTTTTACCCCATCACTGCCACCGCAGCGAAGGTAAATATCATGCCTAGCGCACAACCTGCGGTGATTAACGCGTAGCCCAATGTGGTGTTCATCGCCTGACTCCTTAC
>NZ_MUFH01000474.1:0-1269 GCF_001996115.1 Salinivibrio sp. MA427 | reverse complement strand
AAATAAGCCAGTTGATTGTGGCGAGAACGAACAGCTTTCTAGATTAAGTGTTTTGGCTGAAAAGTGAAGACACACCAAATTTTGCTTGGCGACCATAGCGCTTTGGACCCACCTGAYTCCATGCCGAACTCAGTAGTGAAACGAAGCAGCGCCGATGGTAGTGTGGGGTCTCCCCATGTGAGAGTAGGACATCGCCAGGCTCTCATTATCTAATTAGCGCTTARTATTRGGCTTTAGTTAGCAAAAATTTAAGCATCAAAGCAATTAAGTGTAAGACTTTGATGAGACAGAATTGGTGCGGAGTGGTAGTTCAGTTGGTTAGAATACCGGCCTGTCACGCCGGGGGTCGCGGGTTCGAGTCCCGTCCACTCCGCCACTACTTAGAAACCCTAGCTGAAAAGCTGGGGTTTTTTGCGTTTAAGCCCCAGCATCATTGTGTTGGGGCTTTTTGGTTTATCGCATGACATCGAGTAGGGCGTTGAGTAAAGGCTCTTTTGCGCGGGAAGCTTTACAACAAAGGCCTAGTTCGAGAGGTTGTACGATTTCTTGGCGCAAGCGCTCAACCTTGTCCTTTACTGGACTGTTATCAATCACCACATCCGGTGCAACACCAATACCACAGCCCAATGCCACCATACTGACTATCGCCTCGTGACCCGCTATTTGTGCGTAGACGTTTGCCTCGATGCCTTTGCTGGCCAACCATTGATCAGCGAGTTCGCGTGCTGTTCCCGCTTCGGGCAAGATTAAGGGTATGTGTTGCCAGTCAATGGCTTGTAAGTCAATGCCACTGCTGGCCATTGCCGGCGCGATAACCGACAAGCTCACGGTATCAATGGGTTGAAAGACTAAACTTGACGACAAATACTTTGGTTTAGCGGCAATGGCAATGTCTGCACTATTGTCTTGCACCTTTTCTTCTGCCTGAGCGGGATCGCCGGTCAGCAGTTGTAGCTCGATATTTGGGTATTGCTGACGAAACCGCGCGAGGAGCTCAGGTAAATGGCTATAGCTGGCGGTGACCGAGCAAAAGAGCGTGAGTTTACCGCCGAGCAAAGAGGCATGTTCATTAATATTGGCTTTGGTGGTATGCCATAGTTGTAAGATTTCTCGCGCCACGGGTAATAACGTTTTTCCTGCGGGCGTTAAGGTAACGGCTTTGTTCGTCCGAATAAACAACGGTTGACCGATGTCCTCCTCAAGCCGTTGAATAATCCGACTTAGGGCCGACGGGCTAGCATGCATGGCTTTTGCCGCACGGGTATAGCT
>NZ_MUFH01000473.1:0-1276 GCF_001996115.1 Salinivibrio sp. MA427 | reverse complement strand
CTCACATCCATCACTAGAACAGTTTGAGAAATCTTCATTTCAAAGATTATTAAATGGTTCAGACTTACAGTTAGTCACTGTGGATGATGTACCTGTTGGGACAGTAAATTGTTACTGGGAGTGTGAAGAAACTCGCTGGCTTGAAGCTGGAATCATCATTTACGATTCTGCATATTGGTGTAAGGGTGTCGCAGCACTAGCAGTTCCTCTCTGGGTTTCGTACTTATTTAATACTAAAGAAATTGAGCGTGTTGGTATGACAACCTGGTCGGGTAACCCTCGCATGATGTCGCTAGCATTGAAATTAGGCTTCCAGCAAGAAGCTAGATTGCGGAAAGTTCGTTACTACGAGGACAAGTACTACGATTCAGTTAAATATGGGATGCTGCGTTCGGAGTGGTTAGAACGCAACTGGCAAAGTTTTTAAGAGAAATCTTCAGCGCTTGGCATTTTCAGTTTTAATCAGCTTTGGTACTTACGTACAGTGGATTAGCTAAGGGATAAGCGTTGTTCACACCTTAATTTGGCTCACTTTATTGGAATATTGAACGTTATGGATGATACTTCAGCAACTTGGCGTCAGTACTACGAAAAATCATTGTTACGCCCCCACAATCAACGCACTGAACTCGCCATTGAGTTGGATCAGTCTGGACTGAGAACCGCTGTTGATTGCGGTTGTGGAACCGGAAGTGAGATAGCGTATCTAGAGCAGCAAGGCTATCGGGTGTATGGCTTTGATATTAATCCAGACTCTATTGCGATATGTTCAGAAAGGTTTAGTTCAAAGCCGCTGGTTAAACTTTCAGAGTGCTCATTTGAGTCTTTCAATTATCCTTCTACTAGCATAGTGATAGCAAACTCAAGTTTGTTCTTTGCTGATCCGATAGAGTTTAAAAATACATGGCGAAAACTTGCTTCTTCTATCGCGGTTGGTGGTGTTTTTGTAGGTGATTTTATGGGGCCTAGAGATACTTGGGCAACGAATTTTCGGTTACCGACGGCACCGTTGAGTAAAGAACAAGTTGAGATCTTATTTGAAGAGTTTGAAATAGTCAGTTTCAAAGAGCGTGATGAACCTGGCGCGACAATGGTCGGAACCCCTAAGAATTGGCATGTTTTTTCAGTGGTTGATGTAAAACGTAGATAACAAAGGTAGTAAAAATAGGGGTGCCGTATGGCATCTTTGGTTTGCAGTGAGTTTTGGTGGTTACAGTGGCTGTAAAAGCGATGGTATGAGACTTTTGGAAGTACTTAGGGGTAATTAACATAGAAG
>NZ_MUFH01000472.1:0-1290 GCF_001996115.1 Salinivibrio sp. MA427 | reverse complement strand
GGTTATTTTGTGTTCTCTAAAAATCAAGAATATCTAGATGATATTAAAACAGTCTTTGATGCTATGCGAAACGTAGGTATTTGCATTGCACTTTTTGCGGCAGGTAGATTATTTGACGTACATAACCCATTTGGTTGTTGGGTAGATATGGTTCTTACAGTGCTTTTATATTCCTATTCAGCAGTGTTGTTTTTATTCAATGCTTACTGGTTGTATTGGACGTTGAAAGGAAAGCCTAAAAGTATCTGTTACGTCCCATTTTCTTTGGTCTTGTTACTTACTTTAGCTGCTAGTGGCTATGGTGGATTACAGCTGATGTAAGCTATACATAACAAATAAGAATAAGTTTCGCGCAGCCGACACTTTATTTGGGTGTTGAACAAGCCCGTTGCTTTATTAAGTAAATAGCTCGAATGCGCATAGGTGGGTGCTGCGTCTGGCACTTTTTTCAGCGCGARCGCAGCCAAGAAGTGAGCAGATAAGACATCACATCAATACGTTACGTTAACGATGTGGTTTTTGTTGGTTTGCTCTCCTGTGTTTAAGTGAACGCCATTCTCCTTATTCTGTTCGCTTTTCGGCTACCTCGGTCGTGTCACGCCCACGCAGACCATGAGCCGCTCCCCGCATGTAGGACAACATCGTGTCGTATGCTGCTCAGGGGCCGCCTCAACGGGCAAGCTCTGGTGTGCCATGTGAAGCAACATACGTTGAATATGGTATCGCTTGTGTTTGGCGCTGCCATGCAATAAGCCATAGTCACGCACGCGTTGTAGCCCTTTGGGTAAGACATGCTGAAGTATTAACATCAGGAACTGATTGGTAGGCAACGAGCGGGTCGCCGATTGATTTGTCTGGCTGTCGGTGTATCGGAAGGTCACCTGATGGTCACTGATGTCGATGATATCTTTGTCGGGCGTGCGGATAAAGATACTGTTGATTGGCAGAGTAGGAAGAAACATAGGCGTTATACGCCAAAGATTGGGTTCACATCCATACTCTTATGCAAGATTCTGATGATCTGGATGTTTTGGCTACCAATTTGTTGATAAAAAATAACATGGCTTCCTTGTGGAAATTTTCGGTAGCCATCTCTGATTTCATCACAAGTTTTACCAATATCAAGATTTTCAGCGAGTAGCCAAAATGATTCATCGAATTGTTTGAGGTAAATGTTACGTTGCTCGCGGCCCCACCTGCGGGAGGTAAACAAGGCAATGTCTTTTAAATCAGACTTTGCCTTGTTGGTTAGTTGAAATGGTTTCATTTTCTCTCTTCGCTATCTAGTTC
>NZ_MUFH01000471.1:0-1294 GCF_001996115.1 Salinivibrio sp. MA427 | reverse complement strand
CTTACAACCGTTTTTCTCTTCCTCATACTTATAGCGATATCATTACTGACGACGGCGTAGTGTTTCATGATGTGAAAGGTGATGCGCTTTACGGGTTAGATGTGTTCGTGCATCCAGACTACCGCGGGCACCGCTTAGGACGTCGTCTCTATGAGGCGCGCAAAGATCTTTGCCAAGCATTAAATCTAAAGGCAATTCTAGCGGGTGGGCGCATTCCTGGTTATCACAAACATACCGATGTGTCAGTGACTGACTACATTAACAAGGTAAGACGTAAAGAGATTCACGATCCTATCCTCTCGTTTCAGCTGTCTAATGACTTTGACGTCAAACGGCTAATGAATCGTTATTTGCCCGAAGATGATAAATCCGCAGGTTACGCAACATTATTGGAGTGGGATAACTTCTTTTATGAGGAAGACGCATCATCGGTGCACGATATTGATAAAACCATTGTGCGCCTCGGGGTTGTGCAATGGCAGATGCGCCACGTGTTATCCGTTGACGATCTGCTCAACCAAGCCGAGTTTTTTGTTTCTTCTTTAGCCAATTATCAATCGGACTTTGCCCTATTCCCGGAGTTTTTCTGTGCACCGTTAATGGGGCTTGCACCAGATAAACGCTCGGTGGAGGCGATACGTTTTCTTAGTGAGTTTACCCAAGCCATTAAACAACGCTTTTCTCAGCTTGCGGTGACTTACAACATCAATATTATCGCAGGGAGTATGCCCGTCCTCGAAGATGGCAAGCTCTACAATGTGTCTTACCTTATGCATCGAGACGGCAGCATTGACGAACAGTACAAAATCCATATCACGCCACATGAGCAACGAGACTGGGTGATCGATGGCGGTGATACAGTAAAAGTTATCGAAACCGACGCAGGCCGCGTTGGCATTCTTACTTGTTATGATGCGGAATTCCCAGAGTTAGGGAGGATCCTTGCCGAGCAAGGGGTACAGATTTTATTTGTTCCTTTCTGGACAGATACCAAAAATGGTTATCTTCGAGTCCGTTTGTGCGCTCAAGCTCGCGCAATTGAAAACGAATGTTATGTTGCTATTGGTGGTAGTGTCGGCAACTTGCCCCGTGTCGATAACGTTGATATTCAATATGCCCAGTCGGCGGTCTTTTCACCGTCTGATGTGTATTTCCCTCACGATGCGACACTCGCAGAGGCGAACGCAAACACGGAGATGATGATCTTCGCGGATGTTGACCTTGATAAGCTCAAAATGCTGCATGAACGAGGCTCAGTCACCAACTTGAAGCACCGCAGACCTAAGCTCTATGC
>NZ_MUFH01000470.1:0-1299 GCF_001996115.1 Salinivibrio sp. MA427 | reverse complement strand
TACTTAATTAGCCCATCAGGTTATAAAGCAATGCTGATATCGCAAGCATCCCTGTGATGAAGATAAAGTAAGTACCTACTTGCCCACGATACTGCGCCAGGGCTTTGACCTTGTAAGCGGCAACCGTTGGCATAATGAACAAGATCATCGCAATCACAGGCCCAGACAATGCACCCATCATGTCAAGGATACTGGGGTTGATCACGGAACAGCCCCAAATAGCAAAAAACATCACGATGACGCCCAGTTTGTCGGCGCTTTTGTAAGTGAGTTTACTGTGCTTCGTCACCAAGCCGTTCAAACTTTCACGCGCGCCAAGGAAGTGTCCCAAAAACGATGAAGTAATCGCAATGAAAGCAACCAAAGGCCCCAAGGTACCAATAAACGGGTTATGGGTGACATTAGCAAGATACGACAATACAGACACATTTTGTGCTTTTGCTTCTGCCATTTGTGCTGGGGTGAGTGTCAACACACACGAGAACACAAACAGCAACACAAAAGCCACCAGCATAATACCGGCACGTTTAAGAATTTGCTCTGACTTACCTTGAGCCTCGTCGCCGTAATGCCGGCGCTGAATGTTGGCAAAGCTAGAAATCGCCGCTGCATGGCTAAACGAGAAAATCACCACAGGCACCGCCAACCAAAGACTCATACCCAGCTCACCCATCGGCGGTAAACTGAGATTAGGCGTTTGCCACGATGGAACAAGATAAAAAGACAGAAACGCCAGAATGGCAACCAACGGATAAACCATCGCCGCGAACGCACGCAGCATCAGGCGTTCACCACCCAACATGATCGCAATCATACCAGCGACTAGTACACCCGACAGCAACACGCGATTTGGTGATACCCATCCCAGTTGGTTGACTAAAAAGCTATCAACCGTGTTGGTCAGCCCAACGCCGTATATCAATAAAATGGGGAAAATAGAGAGGAAATACAGCATCGAAATCATACATCCGACATTGGCGCCGAAATGTTCTGCGACGACATCGGTGAAATCGGCATCGTTGTGACGCGACGATAATACAAAGCGCGCTAGACCCCGGTGCGCCATATACGTCATCGGAAACGCTAGTACCGCCATAATAATCAGCGGCCAAAAGCCCCCCATTCCTAGGTTAATGGGTAGAAACAAAATTCCGGCACCGACCGCGGTTCCAAACAAGCTAAGCGCCCAATGGGTGTCATGCTGGGTCCAACGGTGCGATACACTTTTTGAGGAGATATCTATAGTCTGGTTCACGTCAAACTCTCTTAGTTATAATATTTTGTGCGGTTGCATAGTAC
>NZ_MUFH01000047.1:0-12662 GCF_001996115.1 Salinivibrio sp. MA427 | reverse complement strand
GCGATAGAATATGAGCTCCGCATTATGCCAACGAATAAGTTTGAGATCTTGTTTTTTAGCCCGCGATTAGAGGATGAACAGCGTTACTGTTTAGACAGGTTTTGTGAGTTTGTACGCGATTTCAAAGATACAAAGTGACAAATGTCACGTGCTAGCGGCCAATTGCTTCACAATTAGTTCGCGAAGTAAAAAAATTCACCTAAATAGGCGGTGTCAGGGTTTATCGCCACAGCCACGTAGTAATAGGAAAGGGCATGATTATTGGGCAGCCGGGACATATCGATCATATTAAGCGCAAAAATGCGGGCACGATTTATAACTTAATCGACCGTTTTGAGCCTATTTCGCGGATCGAACTCTCGAAACGCAGCCAACTGGCGCCTGCCAGTATCACCAAAATTGTGCGCGAACTGATGGACGCTCACCTTGTAAAAGAAGCGCCGATCCAAGAAACGAGCATGCGCGGGCGTCCAGCTGTAGGGCTGATGCTGGATAACGAAGGCTGGCAATTTTTGTCCATGCGTCTAGGAAGAGGTTATCTCACTCTTGCGCTGCATTCGCTAAGCAGTGAAATTTTGATTCAAGAACGGCATGAATTAACGGTGGTGGCGCAAAGTGCATTACTCACCACCGTGGTCGATCATGTCAATGCGTTTTTCTCTCGTCACCAACAAACGGTGGATCGTGTCACCAGTATTGCGATTTCGCTACCGGGCTTGGTAAATAGTGCCCAAGGCACCGTGATTCAAATGCCGCACTTCGAGGTCGACCATATGCCTCTAGGGCCTGTATTACATCGAGAGACCGGTTTGCCGGTATTTGTGGGGAACGACACCCGTTCTTGGGCACTAGCGGAAAAGTTGTTTGGTAACGCGAAAGAAGCAGACAGCGCCGTTCTGGTCGCAGTTCACAGCGGCGTTGGGGCCGGTATTGTGCTCGAGGGCAAAGTGCTTCAAGGGCGGATCGGTAACGTTGGCGAGTTAGGTCATATTCAAATTAAGCCCTTTGGTAAGCGGTGTTTTTGCGGTAATTATGGCTGTTTGGAAACGGTCGCAAGCCTGTCCGCGATCTATGAGCAGGTGGAGACATTGCTCAATGAAGGGCATCCGAGTTGCTTGCACGACCAACCCCTCACGATAGAGGCTATATGCGATGCAGCGGTGTCAGGCGATGGTTTGGCCCACCAAGTGATCACCGAGCTGGGGCATCACTTGGGAACCGCCATAGCGATTGTGGTGAATTTATTTAACCCAGAAAAAATATTATTTGGTGGCGAATTCAATCGCGCTAAATCGGTGTTGTATCCTGCGATCATGGAATGTTTAAAAACGCAGACGATTCCGCTGTATAGCAAGTACCTAGTCTTGGAAGAAAGCTATTTCTATACCCAAGCGACGATGCCTGGAGCGGCGATGGTAAAGCAGGCGATGTATGATGGCAATTTGCTGATGAAAGTGCTGGAGGGCTAATCGTTACCTTGGCTGACAATTAAAAAGCGGTTAAAGAAAAAGCAGGTGTTGATGCACCTGCTTTTTTTTGATCTTGGCTAAGGGCGTTGGTTAGCTGTTTTTACGCTCTTCACCCAAGCATGCCGCCGCGGTAAATACTACGTCGGTTGAGCTATTCAGGCCCGTTTCGGCAGAGTCTTGTAAAACACCGATAGTAAAGCCAATCCCAACCACTTGCATGGCAATCTCTTGTGGAATACCAAACAAATTACACGCGAGTGGGATCAACAATAGGGAGCCGCCAGCAACCCCCGACGCGCCGCACGCAGATACCGCGGCCACCACACTCAACAGCACAGCCGTGGCGATATCCACTTGGATACCGAGTGTATGAACAGCAGCCAGGGTTAATACGGTAATGGTGATCGCCGCGCCTCCCATATTGATGGTGGCACCGAGTGGGATAGAGACAGAATAAGTATCTTCATCCAAATCAAGGCGGCGGCATAGCTGCATATTCACTGGAATGTTGGCTGCAGAGCTACGGGTGAAGAAAGCGGTGAGACCGCTCTCACGCAGGCAGCGAAAAACAAGGGGATAGGGGTTTTGACGCGTTTTGATATACACAATCAGCGGATTTACCACCAAGGCGATGGTTGCCATACTGCCGAGTAGCACCCCCAAAAGGTGTAAATACCCCATCAAAGCATCAAAGCCACTTTTCGCTAACGTGCTTGCCACTAAGCCAAAAATACCCAAAGGCGCAAACCGGATCACAAAGCGGACGATCATCGATACCCCCTCGGATACATCCGAGAAGACACGTTTGGTTTCGTTCGACGCATGATGAAGAGCAATACCTAAGCCAATCGCCCAAGCCAAAATACCAATATAGTTACCACTCATCAACGCGTTAACAGGGTTGTCAACGATATTGAAAAGTAGCGTACTTAATACCTGGCTAATGCCCTCTGGCGGCGTAATGCTAGCATCCGTTGCGGCAAACTCGAGGGTAGTCGGGAACAAAAAACTCATGGTCACCGCGGTCAATGAAGCCGCAAGGGTGCCGATAAGATAAAGCCCAATAATGGGGCGCATGTTGGCCCGTTGGCCTTGTTTCTGGTTAGCAATGGACGCTGCCACTAAAACGAAAACCAAAATGGGTGCGACGGCCTTCAATGCGCTGACAAAAAGTTGTCCGAGCAATCCGGCTGTGCCAGCAAGCTCGGGGGATAGATAGGCTAAAACACCACCGGCAAGAATACCGATGAGTATTTGAAGTACCAGCGAGTTACCTCGACTGACACTGGCGAGTTGTGTTTGACTCATGTGACTCTCACTTCACTGTGTTTATTATCAATGGCTGTTAATGAATCGTTAGAAGTGACGAATTAAACCAGTTAAATTCACCCTATGTAAAGGGAAAATTGTTACTTTGAACTAGTTAGGTAGGACTGAAGTGGCGAGTTATGATTAATGAGAGGTTTATTTAGTGTAATTATTCTGTTATCGCTGCAGAATAAATGGTGATAATTCTAGGTCTAGCCGAGCAAATACGTGGATTTAGGCGGCCATCTAGCATAAAAAAAGGCGACCATAGCGGTCGCCGAAGGATAACAACTAGCACAGAAATTTTTAGTAAATCGCATGTCCCACGGTATTGAGCAACTTACTCACGCCTTTTGTGAAGTAGAGAGGGGCATCTGCAATGGTATAGCAAAGGCAACCTTCTTTTGTGTATGGCGTATGATGGTGACGGCTATCGAGTAAGATAAAGTCACCTGGCACATACTGACCACTTTCATCTTCAAAGGTACCGTCCAACAAAAGGGTTAACTCATAGCCCTTGTGAGTGTGCGCAGGCACTGAACCGCCTTCATCGATATGAAGAAAACTGGCTCGCGTTGCCCCTTCGTCAAGATTAAGTCGCGCACGTTGAACTTTACCAAAGGATGCCCAATTTGAATCGCCGAATCGTTGCAGCGCCCGGGGTAAGGCATATGTTTTTTCACCGACAGTGATTTGTGTTGCGCGCGCTTCAGGTTGTTCCGCGCCAGATTGCGTCAGCGCATCGGCATCGTTGGCAGCCGCTTGTTCAAAAATGGCGGATAGCATTTCATCTTCAGCATTGTGATCCCACTCATTTACCATCAACGCTTCGTCGCCGACTGTTTCTTGATCAAACGCCACTGATGCAAGCTTTTCTTCTGCAGTGGCCACGTAAGCTTGGCACTCCTGGCAAAGTTCAACATGAGCAGACAACGCAATCGCCATCGAAGTCGGCAATTTGCCAGCAGCAAAAGCATCCAGTAAATCGGTCGATGGGTGATACTTAATCATTGTTTTACCTCCAGGTGATTGCGAAGCTTTTCTAGACCTAAACGCAATCGGGACTTGACGGTGCCCAATGGCACATTTAATTGTTCTGACAACTCTTGATGAGTCAATTGCTTGAGATAAACCCCTCTAACCACCTGCTGCTGGACCGCGGGTAACTCGTCAATAAAACTGAGAAGCTCTTGGTCCATCATGTACTGAGCACCGGAATCTGTTTCGTTGTCCTGTTGCCCTGACTCGAGAATGGGCCAGATATCATCGCTAAAATTGTCTTCGCGATTCGATTGCACCTTGCGGAGCATATCGAAGCTTAAGTTACGCATGATAGTGAATACCCATGTCGTCGCCGCGCCTTTGTCAGAATTATACAAGTGGGCTTTGCGCCATACCACTAGCATGGTTTCTTGTACTAATTCCATTGCTTGGCCGTCAGCTCTTAAATGTTTTGAACCATAAGCGCGTATCTTAGGGCCAAAAAATCGGAACAAACGTTCGAACGCTATGCGGTCGCGGTCTTCTGCAACTTTTGCTAATAATTCAGACAACTCTTCCTTCGTCACGTCAGTCATGTTGGCACGCGTGTCCCGTCTGGAAATGGTGGTCTCAGTATACATGGTTTGTGGCGCAGTCATAGTTGAGTCCTATCTGTCGTAGCCGTCCATCTCGCTTCCAATACGAGGCTTAAAACAATTGGATCACTCGACTTCTTGCTCGAGAAGCTGACTGATAAATTGCTTCGCCTCTTCTGCCGATTCTTGCGCGATAAACCATTGTTTTTGCGCGTTAGAAAGCGGCAAAATTTCTAACCAGCGTTGGCAACTCCAGGTTAAGTCTTCGAAATACGGCGCCTCATACTGCTCAGCATGATCCGGGTGGGCGGCGAAGACATTTTTAAGTCCTGCGGCAATACGCATTTTTTCTTCATTTTCTTCCTGGTCAATAAACTCGTCATGTGGCCAGTCATTCAGTGCCTGTATCTCGCCCACCCAGAGCTTGTCGGCTTCTTGCTCTGTCGATTGAATTTTTACCCGTTGACGACCTGCAATGGTAATGCCTAATAAACCATCGGGTAGTGTTTCAAAATCGACAATGTCCACCAGTGTGCCATATCGATATAAACGTTTACCTTGCATCATCGCCAGCACGAATCCCTGTTGATTCGCCGAGCATTCACGGACCAAGCGCAAATAGCGAGGTTCAAAAATGCGCAGCTTAGCTCTGCCCCCGGGTAGTAAGAACAAGGGTAGAGGAAACAGCTTCGTCATATCTACGCCTCCTTATTGATTCAACATGCCTGCCACTACGCGACTAGGGTTGGATACGATCAAGACAGAGACTGCATTACCACAATCAGGTTGACATCATTATAAGTTGTGGCATTCTGGACGTCTAAACATCTATTTTTCTAAGGGAATCAGAATGACGTTAAAGCGACCAGGATTTTGGATTGCGTCAGTGTTACTGGCGTTGGTTATCAGCGGCTGTTCAGATCAGCCAGAAACGATAAAGATTGGTGCGACTGTCGGTCCCCATGCGCAAGTCGTAGAAGCGGTTGCGAAACAGGCTAAAACAGAAGGAATTCATGTCGAAGTGGTGGAATTTTCGGATTACATCTCTCCGAATGCCGGTCTGGCAGATGGCAGTCTTGATTTAAATAGTTACCAACATCAGCCGTTTCTCGATAACTTTAATCAAAACCATGATAGTGAATTGGTCTCGATTGGGCGTTCCATCCTTATGCGGATGGGGATTTACTCAGACAAAGTACAGCGCGTGGACGATTTACCCCAAGGCGCACAAATTGCGATCCCTAACGATCCGACCAACGCCGGGCGCGCTTTGCTATTACTGCAAGACGCAGGGCTGATCACCTTGGCCGATAACGTTGGCTTTCAAGCGACGCTACAAGATGTTACCGCTAATCCCAAGCAGCTCGATTTTGTCGAAGTAGAAGCGGCACAATTGCCTCGCAGCCTACAAGATGTCGATGCTGCTGCAATTACCATGAACTATGTGATGTCATCAGGGCTTAATCCAAGTGATCAAGGTATTTTCTTAGAATCGAAAGACGCACCGCTCGCGGTGATGGTCGTGGCAGCGCGGGCAGAGGATAAAGATAATCCGACCTATCAGCGTTTGTTGGCGCTATTTCAATCAGAGGCAACACGTGCGTTTCTACAAAAAACCTTTGATGGCACGATCGAACCGGCTTTCTAGTTTTTAAAACCGGCCAGCGATAGCTGGCCATTGATATACATTCTCAATCATTGTTTACCATTCAGGGAGTTATTGCGTTAACATGCCTCTCAGCTTGTGGTTTTAGCATTCGCTAGAGTCACAGTTTCCTCGCTCGCCTAACACACAGAACGCATAGGAATTGAGATGCAATCGGCTACTCGTCCATTTAATTGGTCGCCCGTATTGCTGGCATGCTTAACGGTCAGTATCGGGCAATTCAGCATGGGATTGGTTTTTCCATCATTACCTTGGATCGCTCGTGACTTCAATCTCAGCATGGACGATGTCCAACTGCTTATTTCCGCTTACCTGCTCGGGTTTGGCCCGTCACAATTTATCTATGGCCCCATTTCGGATGCACTCGGACGCCGCCGCGTGCTATTAGCCGGTGTCTTGCTTTCACTGGTTGGGTTAACCGTGATGGTTACCTTTAGCGCCAGTTTTACCGGGTTGGTGATTGGCCGTTGTATTCAGGGGATGGGCACGGGGTGTTGTGCCGTCCTCTCGCGAGCCTTTACCCGTGACTCGTATTCCGGCGACCAACTGCCACAGGCGATGTCGTATTTGATCATGGTGGCGTCTTTTACCCCGATTGTCGCGCCCGTGATCGGTGGGTTCGTGAATCACAATCTTGGTTGGTTAGCGATCTTTATTTTATTGATGGTTTATACCAGCTTGGTGTGGTGCGTGCTCTTTTTCTTATTTAAAGAGAGTATGCATACGCGATCGCCATTACCTAAGATAAAAGTGATCCTTGGTCGTTATGGCGCACTGTTAAAAACGCCCTACTTTCTTTATTTCGCCAGTATCAGCTGGWTGAACTTCACCTTGGTGATCACCACGGTATCGCTGATGCSATTTTTAATGCAAGAGCGCATCGGGATGACCTCGGATCAATATGCGTTGTGGGCGCTTATACCCACGTGTGGCTTATTGCTGGGTAGTGCGCTGGTTTCGCGCATTCGGCCGCGTTTGGGTACCAAGCGTATGCTGTTGATGGCACCCGTGATGCAGCTCATCTCTGCGGTTTGGTTATGGCTGACTCCGATGGATCCTTTACTGCTGATGATAGGGCAGTTTTTTATGGTGTTTGGCAACGGGATTGCGCTGCCTTGCTCCCAGTCGCAGGTGATGCAGCCTTACTCTAACCAAGCCGGCACCGTCGCTGCGCTCTCCGGTGGTGGACAGATGATTATTTCCGCGTTGATGAGTATGGCGCTATTGAGCTTGGGGGTTAGTGAAGCATGGCACCTTGGTGTGGTGGTGGGCGTGTTTGCGCTGCTCTCCGTTCATAATATCTTCCGTGGCTTCGCAGCACCGAAAGTCAACGTCGCCAATGGCACCATCTGACGGAATACAGAATACAGAAAGAGCCGATGCAAGCGCGATCTGCTCTCTTCTGTACTCCGCAAGCGAAGCGCTCTGTATTCAAAAATCCTGAATATCGCGTAGGTTGGCATAAGCGCCAGCACGATGCCAATCATTATCACGATGTGTGCCGCGCGCCCGTTGCACGGCGCCATCGGACATCGGGGTTAAATTTGGCACCGATCGTGACTGACGCCCTATCTACTCACCAAAAAACTGCGTAATTGCGGTGATCATCCCTTGGGTGAGTTGGTGGAGTTGGTCGTCGCGGATGCAATAGGGTGGCATCACATAAACCAGCTTGCCGAACGGGCGAACCCAAATGCCTTGGGCGGTCATTAAGGGCTGAATATCGGCCAGATTCACCGGATCGGTCAGCTCTATCACGCCAATTGCGCCAAGCACACGCACGTCCGCTACACATTCCAATGCGCGAGCAGGCGTCAAGCCAGTTTTCAGCTGCTGCTCGATATGCGCGATGGTCTGCGGCCAGTCACTTTCTAGCAAGGTATCAATGCTGGCGCAGGCCACGGCACAGGCGAGTGGATTACCCATAAAGGTAGGACCGTGCATAAAACAGCCTGCATCACCGCCACAGACAGTATCGGCCACATGGCGGGTGGTGAGCGTGGCGGCCAAGGTCATGTAGCCGCCGGTCAGTGCTTTACCGACGCAGAGTATATCTGGGCTGATCCCCGCGTGGTCGCAGGCAAATAGTTTTCCAGTTCGGCCAAATCCGGTGGCAATTTCATCCACAATCAGCAGCACATCAAATTCGTCGCACAAGGCGCGCACTTGACGCAGGTATTCGGGATGATAAAAGCGCATACCACCTGCGCCTTGCACGATGGGCTCTAAGATCACCGCGGCCAGTTGACCGTGATGGGTGGCGAGTGCGTCGCGCATAGGCTGCATGTCGTTAGGGTTCCACTCACCGTCAAAGCGGCTTTGTGGGGAGGGCACAAAATGATGCTGAGGCAGAAACCCTTTGTAGAGTTTGTGCATCGAATTATCAGGATCCGTCACCGACATGGCGGCGAACGTGTCGCCATGATAGCCATGACGCAAGGTCAAAAACTGTGCGCGTGACTCGCCGCGCCCCTGCCAATATTGCATCGCCATTTTAAGTGCCACTTCTACTGACACAGAGCCAGAATCGGCCAAAAACACTTGCGTGAGCGGGGCGGGTGAATGTGCGACCAAGCGCTCGCAAAGCGATACCGCGGGCTGGTGGGTGAGACCGCCAAACATCACATGCGACATGTCATCGATTTGCTGATGCGCTGCGGCGTTTAAAGCAGGGTGGTTATAGCCGTGAATGGCTGCCCACCATGACGACATGCCATCAATCAGAACAGTGCCATCTTCAAGATGCAGTTCCGCGCCGCTTGCGTGTGAGACGGGCAAGCAAGGCAAAGGATCGAGCGTTGAGGTGTAGGGATGCCAGATATGTTCACGGTCAAAATAGGTGTTAATGCTCATAAATAAATCAGATGTAAACCAGTGTGATCTTGTTGTGTTGACAGGTTAGCGTCTGTGGGTAGACTAGCCAAGCATTAAAACGACAACAACGGGGAAAACCGCGTGGAAATAAGACACAACTGGACCGCACAGGACGTGCAAGCATTGTTCGATAAACCCTTTATGGATTTGCTGTTTGACGCGCAGCAAGTGCATCGTGAATATCATCCTGCCAATCAAGTGCAAGTCAGCACGCTGTTATCGATCAAAACTGGCGCGTGTCCAGAAGACTGCAAGTATTGTCCGCAAAGTGCGCGGTATCGCACCGATGTTGAAAAAGAACGCCTGATGGAAGTCGAACAGGTGCTAGAAGCGGCACACAAAGCCAAAGCCTCGGGTGCGACGCGTTTTTGCATGGGGGCGGCGTGGAAAAACCCCAAGCAACGCGATATGCCATACCTGCTCGATATGATCCAAGGAGTGAAAAGCCTAGGATTAGAAACCTGTATGACACTGGGCATGTTGGATAACGAGCAGGCCCAAACGCTCTCTGAAGCGGGCTTAGATTACTACAACCATAATTTAGATACGTCGCCTGAGTTTTACGGCAACGTCATTACCACGCGGACCTATCAAGAGCGCCTTGATACCTTATCCAACGTGCGAGAGGCGGGGATGAAAGTCTGCTCAGGCGGGATTATCGGACTGGGCGAAGACATGAACGAGCAAATGCAAACCTTGTGCTTTATGGCTGGCGCCAACTCGATATTCTATGGCTGCAAGCTGTTGACCACACCAAACCCTGACGAAGACGCGGATATGCAGCTATTTAAAAAGCTGGGTATTAATCGCGAAGCGGTCAGCCAAAAGCCCGATCAAGTCACTGAGCACGACTTACTTGAGCAAGTGGCCGAGCGAGTGGCATCGCGCCCGCAAGAGGGCGATTTGTTCTACGATGCCAGTGTCTAAGCACGATGACTGATACAAGATCAGCGCTGACCCGTCGTTATCAGGACGAGCTGACCGTACGCCAGCAACAAGGCCTGTGGCGGCAAAGTGGTGACAATGCCGTCGCCGAGTCATGGCGCAACTTTGCCGGTAATGATTACTTAGGCCTCGCGCAAGATCCGCGATTGGTCAAAAAGGCGCAGCAGCACCTTGAACGCTGGGGCGTGGGCGCGACGGCTTCGCYGGTAGTATCTGGTTTTACCGCAGCGCATCAATCCCTTTGTGATCAGCTGTGTGACTGGCTGGGTTACCCGCAAGCGATACTGTTTAATAGTGGTTTTGCCGCCAATCAGGCGTTGCTCTTTACGCTGTTAGGCAAAGACGATGCCTTGTTTCAAGACAAACTCAACCATGCCTCCTTGATTGAGGCGGGTTTATTGAGCCCTGCCACGCAGCGGCGTTTTCGTCATAACGACATGGCACATCTTCGCCAACTGCTCGCAAAGCAAATCCAGCCTTCCGCATCGCTGATTGTCTCGGAAGGGGTATTTAGCATGGATGGTGATGTGTCGCCAACCGAGAGTCTTGCCGCGATTGCCAACCAATCGGGCGCGCTCTGGGCGCTGGATGATGCGCATGGGATTGGCGTGTTAGGGCAAGAAGGCGAGGGCAGTATCAGTCGTGGCGCGCGGCCGGATATTTTAATCGTGACGTTTGGAAAAGCCCTGGGCGTGGCGGGGGCGGCAGTGCTGGCTTCTCCCACCATCATTGACTATTTACGCCAGTTCGCTCGCCATTATGTGTACTCGACGGCTATGCCACCTGCGCAAGCGGCACTCATTGAGGATGCGATGAGGCTGGCACGAACAGAGCACTGGCGGCGAGAAATACTCAGCGCCCATGCTGAACAGCTAGCGCAAGGCCTCCAGGACTGGTTAGAAACCGACTCTGCTCTCGAACCGCATTCCTTCAGTACTCATTCTTTAGATAAGCAGCCCTTCCCGCAATTGCTTGCAACGCCTAGTCCGATCAAGCCGCTGATTATCGGCGATTTGGCAGCATTACAGCAGGTGAATCACGCTCTGATGAAGGCCCATATCCGAGTAGGAGCGATTCGGCCACCGACTGTGCCTGCTAACACCGCACGTCTGCGGTTCAGCCTGTCTGCGCAGCATCAAAAAACAGATATCACCGCACTAATTGAGGCGCTTAAGCCGGTATTAGCGAGCGACAAAGCGTGTGGGGTGACAGCATGACCGTCGTCGATAAACAAGCGATTGCTCGCGCGTTTGGCCGAGCCGCGCCCCATTATGATGACAGCGCGACGCTGCAGCGCCGTGTCGGCCATCGGTTAATGGCATTGGCTGAGTCAGAGCAAAAGGCTGTCCGTCTCGGTACCGTCTTAGATGTCGGCTGTGGCACCGGTTATTTCACTCAGCAGTGGATGACTCATGCCAAGACAGTGATTGGACTGGATCTCAGCGCCCCCATGCTTGCGACGGCAAAAGCGCGCTGCGGCGATGTCATGCTAGCCGTACAAGCAGATGCGGAGCATTTGCCGCTGGCTGATAACAGTGTCGATCTAGCATTTAGCTCGTTAGCGCTGCAATGGTGTGATGATTTACACGTGCCATTGGCGGAGCTGAGTCGGGTCGTCAAACCCGGCGGGAAAATTCTTGTTTCGACACTGCTCACCGGATCCTTGTGTGAACTCGATAGCGCGTGGCAACAAGCATGCGGCACGTCACGAGTGAACCGCTTTATCTCCTTCTCAGAGTTACAGCAGGCGACCCAACGCGCCGGGCTGATGCACGCAACCGTGTTGCAAGAAAGCGAACAGCTGACCTTTGCCAATGCCCATGCGGTGACGCCGCTGGTGCTGATTTAGCGCCTGATCACCAACTAAATAGTGACGCTGTCACTTTGCAGCGCGCCAGTGCGATCGCATTGCCGTATGCCGCGATCAACCCAGTGTTGTTAGAAACGCCATGTTCGCCGCATTGGGCGGCCGCGTTAGCCAATACGCCCATTGATACCCAGATGCTAAGCGATGGGTTAGCACATTTAAAACAGCAGGCTCGCCCGGTATTGGTAGAAGGTGCCGGCGGCTGGCAAGTGCCACTGAGTGAGACGGAGACGCTGGCCGATTGGGTAGTTACCCATCAGCTGCCAGTGATCATGGTGGTGGGGATTAAACTTGGCTGTTTAAACCATGCTTTGCTCACTGCAGAGGCCATTCGTGCCCGCGGGCKTGAATTAGCCGGATGGGTGGCAAACGCCGTGGATCCCAAGGCGCAGCACAGTGACGAGATGGTGCGCTATTTAAACGCCCATTTAGATGCGCCTTGTCTCGGGCACTTGCCGTTTGCTGCCGATGCCTCACCAACACAATGCGCGAGTCACTTAGATATTGCGCAGTTGTAAACAATTTATGGAAATGTAGCGATCAAAAAAGCCAGCGCTATGCTGGCTTTGTCTATTCAGTAGCTGATGTAGATAGACAGTTACTTTTGGTCGCCTCGCACGCCCATTAAGCTTTGCTGTATCTCTGCCATTTGACGTGCCGCCGACGCGTCATCTGACGCTAATCCAAGCTCTGAACAGGCTTCATCAAAGCTCATGCCGAGATGACAGGTTAAGATGTCGATCGCGACGCGGTAATTTTCTTGCTCTGCCATGGTCTCACTCCATTGATAACGCGTTGCAAGGATGAAGTATGCAACAGTTTGTGATTTATACTGTCTGATGAGGGTGTCTGCGCGTTGCGAAACAGCCTCGTGAGTATCGTAGTTTTAAACAGCTGGGTATAAATTAGCCTGACTCGAGCGCGAAGACAACTCGACCAAAGTCTATAGTCGTGGC
>NZ_MUFH01000469.1:0-1326 GCF_001996115.1 Salinivibrio sp. MA427 | reverse complement strand
CTCCAATGGTGCAGTGTACACGATTTAGCAGTGATTTAGTGGCGGTGATACTGGCTGCACGATAGGACGCTTCTATCGTGGTATCTGTTTCCTCTATCGCCTTCTCAATTTCATCAAGCGCTTCAAATAAGTTATCTCTTGTTGAGGTAATGCGCTCGACCATCGCCGCATCACGTTTGGCGGGTGGTAACGCTTCTAGCTTCGCTTCCGCCGCTTTTACTTTATCGAGTTGCGCCGTTTTGTCTTCCCAATCTTTATTCAGTTCAACCATTTGCCGCTTGAGAAGAGGTAACCTCGGAAAACAATGGATATAGGTATGTGCCCCCGCACTGGCCCCCACAATGACCGCCTGAAGCTTTTCACCGACTTCATGTTTCCCACCTGCCAGTGTACCTTTACGCTTCGTGGTGTCACTTATCGTAAGCGACTGCCCCACTTGCGTATTACAATGCATCGCATGCAAGGTCAGCTCGACGTTTTTGTTTGCGCACAAGGTCGCGTATTGAGCAAATTTCGCCACTATGTTGCCATCAGCCACTAAGATGCAGTTGATGTCTGAGTCCGCAGCAACTTGTCGACCAATAATACCGTTCTGAACAATAATATCAGCTCCCGCGGTAATCGTGGCAGACTCAACCACACCGCCGACTGTCACCGTCCCCGACGCTGTCACTTTCATGCCGACTTCAACATCGCCTTTAATGACGACGCTGCCTTCAAAATTGACATGACCGGTGCCTACATCGACAACATCTAAACTCAGCGCATCGTCAACTGCAACGCCGTCATTTTGCAAACGCGGGATACCTGCCATGGTCGCAATAAGAATATTAGGATCTTTATTACTGAATGCGCTGCCCTCGTGGGCCGCTAATGTCATCGGTTTACCTGWTGACGTTGAGAGCACTGAACCGGTTACGGTAAAGCCTTCATAGCCTGCCGTTTCGGGCACGAGTTTTGCGAGAGGTTGACCTTGCTTCACCATGACCATTTCACCGAGATCGCGCATGTCTACCGTCCCATCTTCTCGCTCTCTTGGACGACGAACGCGATCGGCGGGGTCTTCTATTAAGTAGACAATGTGCGCATCTTCTCCTGCCACTGGCTGTCGACCAAAGGCTACGGGCACATCCAGATATTCACCGGGTTTTAATCGTCCAGAAGCAGACAACAGTTTTTGTAAGGTTGGTTTTTTGATACCACGAACAATATTTGCTTCACGCAGTGTCGACAGAATATCATCACCTTTAAGACCTCGCCCACCACACGCCCCATTAACGATAAGATAGGCCGTCATCTTATCATCTGCGATACGGGCTTCTATTG
>NZ_MUFH01000468.1:0-1329 GCF_001996115.1 Salinivibrio sp. MA427 | reverse complement strand
TAATTATTCTCTGATAGTAAAGTGCGTGTCAACAAGATGCAAGCGACAAAACCGAGCGTAAAGGCCATCAATTAATCATTAACACACCGTTTTGAAGGTTTTCTGACCGCAGGAGGGGTTAATCAAGCACTGACTCTGAGCGTACTGATGACAACAGCGAAGACCCCGCCATGCAGTAAGTGGTGTCACAGAACTCAGTAAGTAAAGCATGAGTGCCGTCACACTGGCGGCGCTTGTTTTGCCACCACTGCGCTAAGTGCTCAAAAACCATACTGAATTGACCCCCCTTACAACTAGACACCCTGTTTGCCTTCCCCTATAATCCCAATCCACTCGGCCCCTTAGCTCAGTGGTTAGAGCAGTCGACTCATAATCGATTGGTCCCCAGTTCAAGTCTGGGAGGGGCCACCAGTTATAGCAAGGCGTAGCAGGTTAGTACCTACTACGCCTTTTTTGTACCTGCCGATTTTTAGTCAAACACTTAGTCAAACAAGGAACGGGTACAACGCCCGTTTTCGCATTAGAAAAAATCAGCGGAGTAACTCTGATAGATGCTCAACACTCCAATCCTGCTAGCAGTCCTCTTTCCACTTGCTTATACAAACGCCCACCAAAACGACTAACCCCCTGTGCCCTAGGTAACTTCTTGTACCCATCTCACAAAATATGGCTTATCTAACACTTTGGACAATAGCGCACGAAAACCAAAACAGCCCTTGATACACTAGCTTCAAATCTACCAACTCGATGGCGTGTTAGGTGCCGACAACTGATCGGCGGTAGCATGGCTAAAGACTGGATGCTTAACCCGCTTATCGGCTAGAGACACCCAAAAGCGTGTACGTTTATCCATGACAGATTCACACTATCCCAGAACGGATGACAAAAAGAGTCGATAAGTCATGCGTTTACAGATTCACGCTTGGGGATAGTGTGAATACCAGAATAGAGATAGGCGGCATGCATACATTCGTGGAAAGCAGTATTGATTAAAGATGGAAAGTCCTGATAGGAACAGTCGATTAGGTAGAAAATGGTGCGGATAACGATTTTGGGAAATCGAGTATGCACACTAATGCAATGTTAAATTATAAGGAATGACCATGATTCGATTGAGAATGTTGATGGTGGCTCTGTTTATTGTCATGGTCACCCCTTTGCAGGCAGAGGATGCTACATCACCGAAAGTTGATGCGGCTGAGAGATATATGAGGGTTGCGAATCTCGGTGCAATCTGGGAAAGCATGGTCTCCGAGCATGCAGCTACCTTGCCTGAGCCGGATCGCACGGAATATCTCCAGAGCCCACAAAGTAAAATCAATGTAGAGA
>NZ_MUFH01000467.1:0-1337 GCF_001996115.1 Salinivibrio sp. MA427 | reverse complement strand
CACTAATGCAATGTTATGTTCTGGGGGAAGAATGAAAAAGCCTGATTTGGCAGTCGTATTTGAAGAAGGGATTCCAGACGAGCAGTTCTTAGAATTCAAGGATGCTGTTTCTGTCTCTGGTTTAGATGTTGCCGTTGAAGCACGTCCTGCTGCTGGACACAACGCCGGAGTAGAGTGGTTCATTCCGACAGCCATAGTTTTCTTCGTTGCAAAATCTTATTTCGATGGCTTTCTAAAAGAGGCTGGCAAAGACCACTATCAACTTCTTAAGTCGAAACTGTCGAAAACAGCGGCTAAGACTATGGAGTCCCCACGGCTTGAGCCGGTACTTTTGGGTACGAAGGGCAAGCTTCGTGAGGACAGCCCGTATTCTCTAGCGCTTTCAATCTATGCAGAATCCAATGATGGTAATACGTTTAAGCTACTGTTACCCAAGCCCAGCTATCAGCCCGACTACGAACATATCGTCTGCTCGTTCCTGAATTTCTTGAACGACTATCATGAGGGTGTGAAGGTGCTAGGAGACATCGGTTTTGACACCGATATTCAACCTCCCGGTCGAACAATTCTTGTGCGTATGAATGAAGAGTCTAAACAAATTGAATGGGTTGATCATCGGCAATAGAGAACATAACCAGGCCATGCAACGGATGCCAAAAACTCTGCTTCGCGTCGGTTTTGTAACCGGTGATGGCGAGCGTTATGGTATTTCGTAATAAACAAGTGACACTATAAAGGAGACTAATAAGTGAGTGATAAGTCAGGGTTGTCGATAAAGGGAGAGAGTATCCAGAGTTTATACGGCTCCTACCTCAAAGAGATATTTCTTGTAAATCGCCGTTACCAGAGAAAACTGGTTTGGACCGTAGAAGAAAAGCGCTCATTTATTAACTCCATCGTTAACGGGTACCCAGTACCATTGGTTCTTTTAGCTGAGATTACCAATGGGGCTGAAAGAAAGTTGGAAATTATTGATGGCATGCAAAGGATAAACGCCATAATGTCTTTTATTGACCAAGAGTTTGATTTGGATGGTCAATATTTTGACTTGGACACAATGGCTGATACTAAGATCTTGAAAGATAATGAGGTTATAGAGCAGAAGAAAGATATATTAGACAGGAAAGTTTGTGCCGACATTGTGCGGTACCAAGTTCCTCTCTCAGTATTTCAAGAATCTGGTGAAAGCCATATTGACGAAGTATTCCGGCGCTTAAACTCTGGGGGAAGACATTTATCGAAGCAAGAACTTAGGCAAGCTGGCGCTGTAAGCAAATTTGCGTCAATCGTTAGAAAGCTTGCAAGTAACATCAGAGGGGATTCGAGCCCTTCCGACA
>NZ_MUFH01000466.1:0-1347 GCF_001996115.1 Salinivibrio sp. MA427 | reverse complement strand
ATATATGAACAATTTGGAATTGTTAGAACAAGCCTTACATAGTGGGGCAATAATTCATCAACCTCATGCGTTGAAAGCATTTTTATCAGCAAATTTCCTTGCTAAACGTTTTGGTGAAAATGACAAAATTTTTTCTCATACGTCTATTTTGATGGCTAATGATTCAGTTTTGGTACAGCCTATATATGAGGAATCTGTTCAAGCACCAGCATTACAAGACTTTCGTATTCATAGAATACTGAATCGTGGTATTTATCCCGCAGCTTATCAAGCTACTTTTCAGTGGTATCAAAACAAAGGTTTTGATGAGATTTTTCGCCACTTTGCCACCAAAGCAGCATCTGCCAATGAATACTTATCCCACAATGTGACGATATTGCTTGCAATGAATAGTGTCTATAGGCAATTGAATGAACATCAGATCCCAGCCTTTCTCAATCGTTTTACAGAGTTCGTTACGTCTACGTTTTCAAATATAGATAACGTTAACTCGAAACCAGTGCCAGTAAAGGCCAGTCTCTCAGATGTATTATCATCTTGTATTGAGCAGTTTGGTTTCTTTGGACACAACTTGATCACTTTGGCTTGGCTATTACGTTGCAAAGATCAGTTATTAACATCGCTGTATGAAGCAATGCTGTCAAACTTATATGTTCAGGCCAATAGTCCTTTGGAAGACCCCGAAGATGAAATCGATCAAGTCATGTGGGGGCAATGCAAGGCTGAGCCGGGTATAGAGTCGTTTGAATCACGTATAAATTGCTTAATCTTTGATTACAAGTCAAATTTGCATCAAATCACATTTGCTGATGCTCTATGCTTGTTACAATCTGAGTTTCCGCAATATACGGCGGATTTAAATAGAATAGCGCAATATCAATGTCTTGTTCTTAAAAAATGAAACTAACAAACCAATTCAAGGCGACCCAAATCGTCGCGCGGCTTTGGGTGATTGCCGCTTCGCGTCAGTGTATCACCAAAAAGCACCCAACAATTTGGGCGCGTGATTGGGGCGTTATATTTACAGGAGAAATACGTGAAGTATTCAATGGTTTTGGCTAGTCTAGCTATTCTATTTCCAATACATAGCTGGGCCGACACAACTATATGTAAGGTGTCAGGTGAAATTGGAGCGATTAAGGCAATTTCATGGAACTCAGAATCCCATTCGGCAAGCATTAAAGATAGTTTAGGAAATGAGCATAAAGGTAAAGTGACTCACTCAAGGAAACACGGTGAAATGGGTGAGAAAGTGAACATCTATATTGTTTATGATGAACCGTTTTATGGTTCAGACTCTTCAGAATTCATAGTCTTTCCTGTTAATAATAGCCACAGAGTTATTGG
>NZ_MUFH01000465.1:0-1352 GCF_001996115.1 Salinivibrio sp. MA427 | reverse complement strand
GCCATGGTATGACTGCCTAGTGGAAGATTAAAAGTGATAGTTAAGGCCGAGATAGATTTGGTTTGACTTTTTGAAATCAAACTCGTCATCGTATTTGTTTTTATTGAGGCGTTGGTGTCTTAACCCTAACTCAACGTCTACATCTTCGTTTAAGTTAACACCTGCACCAATAAATGCGGCAGTCATTAGTCCAGATTTGGAGGTTTGACTTTTTTCGGTTTCGTAGCAATAGCTGCTATTACTGCATTCGGTTATCGCCTTATGCTTGAGCGTGTCTTTATAATGACCGACTTCCAATCCAGCAAAGCTATAAAGAGTAGCACTGATCGAATACTTATATTTTCCGCCTAGACCGAAGGTATCTATATGACGTTTGGTTTCTGAACGGTCTTTCAAGGACGTAAACGTAGAGCCTCCCAAATCATAAAAACCATACATGTCGATACTATGGCTGCCATGCTGATAAACGTTTTTCCCGATGTTGATCGATGTTGTTGACACTTCATCAAAGTCTGCACCTGACGGCGAGTCAGGATGACTGCTCCATCCTTCTGCTATGTCCCAATGCCTTATTTTCGGTGATTTGGCGTCTGTAAAAATAGTGTTGCCGTGTTTAAAACCAATAAAGTAACGATTTTCTTTATTTTCTTTTGCATTGACACTCATCGCAGAGGCTGATGATGTTAATGCTAAAATAACGAGCATTGAATGTTTTTTCATGATTTACACCCCTGATTGTTATAGGGCTGCAGGGTACTCAATATAAAGGGCGATGAATGTCACTTTTTTGTCTGTCTATGTCGACAAGTGGTCAATGGATGTCGCCATCAAGGTAATGCGCTGAAAAATAAGGTTCAGGATCGTGACAAACCACCGACAGAAGTCGATGCGCAGATGATTTAGTATCATGATATCGTCTGGTTCTGCATAAGCATTATCTGCATGAGCACTATCTGGACAAGCAGCAAAGGCTGTCTATTCATACTCATCATTCGCGTTTTAAGGTACGGGCATGCGCAGAATATATATTGAATTCTATGTGGGGCTAGTGGTTGTTTTTTTTATCACCATGACCTCTTTTTTTGTCTTTGAAGAGGGCGTGCTCGGTGATTATGACGCCATACTCGAACAAAGAAGAGCGGATGGCATTGTAGATATGCTCGATGCCATTGAAGCGACGTCTGGTACAGAGGCTGCCTTGCAGGTACTCCGAGGCTACGTTGACAAGGTCGAATTAGAGCTGGATGTGTACAACACGCACACTGTCCCGGCAACTGTTGCAACCTATTTTAACCAGCAAAGCCGTGAAGCTGATGTCTTTTACGATGATGAAGACACGCTATGGCTAACGC
>NZ_MUFH01000464.1:0-1369 GCF_001996115.1 Salinivibrio sp. MA427 | reverse complement strand
GATCACCAAAATAGTCGGCAAGGCGCTGACTAATACAGGTTGAAGAAGATAACAAGGTCAGTAATTGGTTGATGCGGGCAAGCTCGCTCTGTTCTTTTTTGGCAAAAAGAGCATACAGCGTCTCAGCTTGATCGTGAATATCAATCTCGTGGGTGTTCACGCCAAACACTTGTGTGGCTTGTTGTGTCGCGAGTGATAACCAACCTTGTTCGTGAAAGTACTCCAATGCAGTTAACGCGCGCTTTCTTTCTGCTCCAAAGCGTTGCCACAGTTGTTGGAAATCCATCTTGTACCAGGTTTTTGCTTTGATCGCGCATGCAAATAGCTGGGCAACAAATTCGCGTCGCTCACCATGGAATTTGGCCGTAATGGCGGCGGGTGACTCCACACACTGGAATTTCACATCGGCAAAGTAACTGTATTGGCTGGTGATCACGCCGGCTATTTCTAAATAAACGAGCAAGGTTTTAAGCGGTAAGAGCCGAATATTATATGTCCGTGAAAGACTATGGAGCATGACTTCCCATTGTTGACCTGCCTGTTGTACTTCTTCCAGTAACCCCTGAATCGCCATTTTGTCTGGCGTATCGCCGTAGATAAAATTCTCTAGTACATTCAGACTCGACTGGTTAGCGAGTACCGTGCAGGTCGCCTTGTGACCATCCCGTCCCGCGCGGCCAATTTCTTGGCTGTAGTTTTCAATCGACTTCGGCAAATCAAAATGGATGACACGGCGAATATCCGCCTTATCGACGCCCATCCCAAAGGCGATGGTCGCAACAATACATGGCGATTGGCCCGACATAAATGCCTCTTGTATCGACACGCGAACATCGTGACTCATACCGGCATGGTAAGCTGTCGCGGATATATGCTGGGATTGTAACCACTGGGCGATATTCTCCGCGGTCTGCTGCTGGGTGACATAAATGACGGTCGGCAAATCGGGGTCGGGCTTTAACTGCTCAACCAGCGCTTGCCGTTTTTGCGTCTCTTCCACGGCGACCACATTTAGATGCAGGTTAGGACGATAAAACCCCGTTAATGTGATGTTATTTGCCGGGATGGCAAACTTCGTCTGCATATCCTCAACCACAGCCGGCGTTGCGGTGGCGGTGAGAAGCAAGACTTGCGGAATATTTAATTGCTGTCGGTAAGCAGGGAGTTTGAGGTAATCAGGACGAAAATTGTGTCCCCATTCAGAGATACAATGCGCTTCATCCACCACCAATAACGAGATCGGGATAGGCGTGATAAACTGGCGAAAACGTTCGTTATTCAAACGCTCGACTGAAATCATCAGTACCTTGATGTCGCCGCGACGGACTTGATCCATCACTTGTTTGGTTGATCCATCACTTGTTTGGTT
>NZ_MUFH01000463.1:0-1376 GCF_001996115.1 Salinivibrio sp. MA427 | reverse complement strand
GTCTAACTCGCCATGATTAAAACGTACAAGGAACAAAGGCAATGTCACTGGCAAGCTCAGTGTGGTCAGTGAACACATAGTCAAATTGCTTGAGCGTTTTCACTTTCACCGGCGCACTGCGCTGCCATTTTGAACCATCAGCCACCAGCCAACGCGCGGTGGCGGCTTCCAACATGGTGTCACTGACATCGGCTTCATCCGGGGAAAACTCGCAGGCCCACCCTTCTTCACTCACCGCCGCACAACCAATAATGGCAATATCGGCTTGAAAGCGGGATAAAAACTGAATCACCGAATGGCCCACCATATCTTGATCGTTGGCCCGTAACTTTCCGCCGGCCAGCCAAATTTCCAGGTCAGAATTAGCGCCGAGAATGTGGGCGATTTGTACGTTGTTGGTTATCACCCGAAGATCACGTCGGGTGAGTAGCTGTTCGGCAATCGCCGAGACGGTCGTGCCAATGCCCAACATCACGGTGGCCCCGTCAGGAATACGCTCGGCGACAGCCTGCGCAATCGCAGTTTTAATCCCACGATGGCGTTCAAGCCGGCGCTGATAGTCACTGTTTGCCTGTGCGGAGGGCATATTGATCCCACCATGATGACGACGGGCGAGCCCCAACGCACAAAGCTGATTAATATCGCGACGGATAGTCTGCGTAGTCACGGAAAAATGCGCGGCCAAGTGGTCAGTTTCTAAATGTTCGACATCGGCTAATTGGCTGAGAATATCTCGCTGTCGCCAGTTTAATCCCAAATCGTTAGTCACCAACACTCCCTCCTTGTTTTTCAATTTGTCGATATCAACTTATCGATAAATAACGCTCAGGGGCGTCGGTGATCATCATGTCCACTCCCCACTCCCATAAAGGTGCCACGGCGTGCGGATCGTTAGGGGTGTAACACTTCAATGCTAAACCTGAATCTTTAACGGATTTTGCTTTCTCTTGCGTGAGGTGGCGATAGTTGCAGTGAATGCTAAGTGTGGCTAAATCGCGAAACTCATGCCAATTATCAGGGATGGTTTCCCATAAGATCGCCCGGGCGAGGCTCGGTTTTTGATCGCAACAATACCGCAACGCATCCAAAGAGAAAGACGAGATTAAGATCTGCCGCTCATTCACAGGGCTTGTCGATAAACAATCAAATACCGCGTCGCATAATGCAGCAATATCGGTATCGGCATAGGTTTTTATCTCAAGGTTAAGGTGCAGCTCATCGTGATGAACTTGTGCCAATACGGCCGCTAATGTCGGCACTCGTTGTTGAGCAAAATCAGCTGAAAAGTGGCTTCCCGCATCCAATTGCTGTAAATCGACTAACGCGGTGTCTTTCAACGCCCCTTTCCCATTCGTGCACCGGGATAACGTTTGATC
>NZ_MUFH01000462.1:0-1397 GCF_001996115.1 Salinivibrio sp. MA427 | reverse complement strand
TCGCTAAGGTTATGCAAGATGTTGGTTTCCAACATGTGCAGCTTTTAGAAAACTATCAAGGTCAATCTTTCCATAAAACCTTTAATCCCTTTCTGATTGCGGGACTACCCTTTGAAAAATCCCCCTGTTCGCTTTAGTCGTTTTGTGTACCCGGTTCTCTATGACGAATGTGTGGAGCTGCATCATGTACATTTGGGAACTTGCTTACGCATAACTTATGAAGATTATTGGGCTTTTGCATCTTACGCCCAGTTTAGACCATTGCAGCCAACGCATGAGGAATGGTTTGAAGCCCAGCTTCTCGTCAAAGCAGAATGTGATTTACCAGTAATAAAACAAACCAAACCTTTAACCGAAGGCACCCTATCCCTGGCTTATCATCGTTGGTATTGGCAACACGAAATTGAGACTCAACGAGATTACCGTTGGCTGGGCCAAGTCGCAGTAAAAATGCCAATGGACCTTTTCTTCTATCAAGAGCTTATTTATTCCCAAAAGAGATCTCGAATCCTTGAAGTGGGCTATGGGCGAGGTGGAGGTCTCTACTTCATTGATACTGTTCTGCGTTTGTTAAATCGCAAGGGCTCTCTAGTAGGTGTTGATCTTCAGCCAGCACCTATTGAAGGATTTAATAGTGAGAACCAGGCCGTGCTTGTTCATGGAGATGCGAGAGATACCGAAACACTTGAAAAGGCCAAAGCCATATGCCCTGAATACGATCTGGTGATTCTCGATCTTGGTGGGCTCGATAATCTCAGTCTTGAGCTTCTTCCGATGTRGGCTCAACTAGTTGCTCCGAGCGGAGTCATTGTTGTCGAAGACCTCTGGGCAGATGTTGACCAGCGGCCTGTGATTAGGGCTCTCGACATGTTTTTGGTGAAAAATCGCCAATTTGGACTTTATCTCGAGGCTAATCGGTATCCTTTTCTAAAAGGGATTGTTTTGCAGAGGGTCGAATAATTACTTGGATTTAACCATTAAGTGCACCAGCGCGGACTTGGGTTCTATGTTCTAGCCAACCATTTCCGAAAACTTTTCTCATATAAAATTTATAATCCACTGGCGATCTTTCACTATTGGCACTCTGAAGCTCTTCTACGTTGTAGTACCTAATGAACATTTTTGATGTCGGCAATCGCATAATCTCGCGTTGGTTGAAGCACTTGGTTCAACCACTAATGCTTTAGGCTACCAAAGAATCGGTCCAGGACTGCATTATCCCAACAAGCACCTGTGCTTCCTATGTTCGATTGAATGTAAGCGCTCCACGAACCCTATCTAACAATATTTTTCTCACCGCGTAAATCACTGGTCTCAACCTGGAGGTCACTACGTCACTTACCAAAAAGCAGTCTTTTTACCTGTCGCTCGTTGAATATGCTCGCTCGGTTAAGCCC
>NZ_MUFH01000461.1:0-1402 GCF_001996115.1 Salinivibrio sp. MA427 | reverse complement strand
CTTCAGGCGCCCGCTTTTAGATAGTTCGAGGCTTAAACCGTTAGTCGCGGAAGTTCTCAAACTGAAAAGGTTGCTCAAAATCACTGTCTTTGATCAATTGAATCACAGCCTGTAAATCGTCGCGTTTCTTACCGGTAACACGGACTTGCTCACCTTGAATTTGCGTCTGGACCTTCATCTTGGCATCTTTGATCGCTTTGGTGATCTTTTTCGCCACTGGCGTCTCAATGCCATTTTTGAACTTCACCTGCTGTGAAAAGCTCTTACCGGAATGGACCATTTCCTGAATATCCATCGCGCGTGCATCAACGCCACGCTTGGCCAAATTACTGCGAAGCATATCCATCATTTGATTCACTTGAAAATCAGCCTCAGCAATCACTTTTACCGCTTCTTTATCCAAGTCAAAATTGGCTTCCACACCACGAAAATCAAACCGTGTTGCCAGTTCACGATTGGCATTATCAACGGCATTTTTGAGTTCCACTTTGTCAATTTCAGACACAATATCAAATGAAGGCATAGTCTCATCCTAGTTGGGGGCATGCTCTGGACATACCCATGTTCAATCAATGGTTATGTATTTTTTCGCGCCATGACAGCGTTGGCAAGTTGAGCCAAAACCTTTTCGGTATCTTCCCAGCCGAGACAAGGATCGGTAATCGACTGACCATAGGTGCGTGAATCGGCACTCCCCATTGCTTGATTACCTTCTTGTAAAAAACTCTCAGCCATAATGCCAGCGATCGCTTGCTCGCCACCATGGATTTGCGCGGCAATGTCTGCACACACCTCCAATTGACGGCGGTGCTGCTTTTGGCAATTACCATGGCTAAAATCAACCACAAGCTTGGTAGGTAAGCCAAAACCTGCCAGCGTGTTCGCGGCTGCCTGTACATCATGCGCGTGATAATTCGGCTGGTGTCCGCCGCGCAAAATAACATGGCCGTCAGGGTTACCGGCAGTGCGATAGATTGTCATGGCGCCATGTTTGTCCGGCGAGCAGAACAAATGCGATTCACGGCTCGCACGAATCGCGTCGACGGCAATAGTAATATTACCATCGGTGCCATTTTTAAACCCAACAGGGCTTGAGAGCGCTGACGCCATCTCGCGATGAATTTGGGATTCAGTAGTTCGAGCGCCGATCGCGCCCCAGCTAATTAGGTCAGCAATATACTGACCGGTAATCATATCGAGAAACTCGGTCGCCGTCGGTAAACCCATTTTATTGGTGCCATTTTTAAACCCAACAGGGCTTGAGAGCGCTGACGCCATCTCGCGATGAATTTGGGATTCAGTAGTTCGAGCGCCGATCGCGCCCCAGCTAATTAGGTCAGCAATATACTGACCGGTAATCATATCGAGAAACTCGGTCGCCGTCGGTAAACCCATTTTATTG
>NZ_MUFH01000460.1:0-1406 GCF_001996115.1 Salinivibrio sp. MA427 | reverse complement strand
CGATAAAACTTAATAACCCAACGGGGCAAGACCTCATCTTGCAGGCAGCAGGAGTATTTCATGGAAAAGATGTTTCGCGTATCGACATTGGCTGCAGCGGTCTTGAGTGCAGTCGTGGCGGCACCAGCAATGTCACAAGATACAACGTCCGACTATGCAGGAAGTGTATCGCCCTTTTTTGCTGATTCAACGATTAACGGCAATCTCAATGTCTGGGCAAGAGCCAGAGATCGAGGAAATTATAAAAAGAATGGAGAAAAGGAAACCAATCTAGATCACGGTTCTATATTCACCAATCTCGCTTTTAATTCTGGCTATGCCGCGGATGTTGTAGGGCTAGATCTGATGGCATTTGCCACCTTTGATATGTGGCAAAACGGCAGCCCTGATCATGAAATGAACTTTTGGGGCGTGAATAACCCATACGACCAAGATCCAGATGACAGTCAATGTAGTGGGACGTGGGAGGCAGACTGCACAGATAACGGTGTTTCTTTGGCGACGGCTGCAGCAAAATTTAAGTTTGGAGACACAGCCACCGCGAAGCTTGGTTACTTTCAGCCTTCCGTCCCAAGTACCATAGGTATTAACTGGTCGTTTGCGCCAGGCACGCATCTTGGGGGTGAATTAGGTCTTAATTTTGACAAGCTTAATGTGGGTCTTGTGGTGTCAGAGCGTTATAAAGCGCCTTGGTTTAAAGAAACCTATGAATTTCAAACGACCAATGGTGAAGATGCCGGCACAGCGTATTCGCTAGGTGCGCGTTATGAGCTCGATAACGGTATTTCACTCGATACGGCCTACGGCGCGTTAAGTGATGGTGATCGTTGGAATGCACACCTTAAAGTGAAAGGTACCACAGAGGGTGGCGTGTATTGGTCGCCGCAACTCTATGTGGTTGATGACGATGAACAATATGATAGCACGGCATTCCAGCTAGCTATGCTTACCAGTATGTCATCAGGTCAATACTCTTATCGTGCAGAGGCCACTTATACCGAAGCCGACTCTGGAGATCCTGCTGTTGTGCAAAATCTCGCGTATCGTCTGACAAGTCAATACGGTGGTTCGAACGGTACTTATGACATTTGGTGGAATAATCGTTCCGATTTTAACCATGACGAAGAATTAGCAGTATTTGGTTCATTGTCCCGTGATTTCTCTGATATCGGCGCGACTGGCTTTAGTGCAGGCTTGAGCGGTGCTTATGGGTTTGGCTCATCGGCTCAAGGGTATGAGGATTTAACCGAGTACTCGTACAGCTTGTTTGCTAATTATGCGATTCAAGCCGGCGCCCTTAAAGACGCAAAAGTTAGCTTTTACTTCACGCAGTACTTCAATGATACGGATGTCGGTAACTGGGCACCTTACACCAATCTCTTCCAAGATGAAGATGACTTTAAGCT